>CAZTLZ010000122.1:0-10718 GCA_964614665.1 uncultured Maribacter sp. | reverse complement strand
CCAATAGTTGAGGTAAAAGCTTTGCCTTTTTTACCTCCAGGAATTTGATAGCTTTTCGTCCATGCAATAGGCATTAGAACATCATTCACCTTAAGCCCCGTATTATTCTCGGCAGCAAGTTCATCATCACTTGGCTTCATGCCAAAGAACAGATCATTCTCATCAAATTCTCCTGCTCGATTAATGATTTGTCCTAAAACAATAGGCTCACTATCTCCAGGTAGCGGTAAACGTACCCCGTAAACATCCGTCGGCCCCCAGATGCTTCCACTTTCTATTCCGTTTGAGATAGGATGCGATGTTGCCGCTTCTGAAATAATCCCACGTGTACTTTGGTGTTTATGGTGGCCATGGTGTGAATCCCATTTTTCACCGAGAATCAAGCGTCCAAAACCGTCGGTCCATTCTGTTTTATCACCCGAATAGCCATTGCTGTAATGAGCAAAATTGGTTGTATCACCTTCTTCAAAGTTGAAGGCATGTGTAGCGGTTCGAATAGCTATTAGGGGTTTTCCATCTTTTAGGTAATTTTCAAAATGTTGCATCTGCTCATCGGGTAATGCACGAAAACGAGTAAACAATACCATCATGTCGGCGGTGTCCAAAGTTTCAAGCCCTGGAATATTCTTGACATAATTTGCATCTACGATTCCCGGTTTGTCAGGATTTTGAGCAAAGAGTACTGTACATTTGAATCCATGATGCTTTGATAATATTTTGGCGAGTTGTGGTAGCGCTTCCTCAGAGCGATATTCTTCATCCCCTGAAACGAGAACAATATGTTTCGCATTGGGATTAGTGCCCTCAAAAACGAGCCATTGTTCGGGAGTTTCTACTTCTGGAGTTGCAGTTGCCTTCTCCGATTGCTTTTCCTTACAAGCTGTGAATGCTATGAGAACAAATAGAAACAGTATTTTTTTCATCTTTTAGTGTTTTTGATATCAAATTCCCATTCCGTCCTTTATGAACTGCAGTCCCTTAGTATAAATCTCTTCAGAAGGAGAATAATTGCGCCATACGTTAATGGCATTAGCAAATTCTGGAATTATAGTGCTAAAAGCTTCAATGGTCAACCAACCATCGTAACCAATTTCTTTAAGAGTGGGAAAAAAATCGTTCCACTGAACCTGTCCGCTTCCGGGAGTGCCTCTATCGTTCTCGCTGATGTGAACATGTTTTAATACCGGGGCAATTGTTTTAAGAGCTTCCGATTGACTTTTTTCTTCAATATTGCTATGATGTGTATCGTACATAGCACCCAAATTCGGATGATTTACTTGCTCTACCATCTTTTTTAAATCGGCCATCGTATTGTACAAATAGCACTCAAATCTGTTTACAGCTTCTGGTGCAAGAACAATATTTGATTTCTCGGCATATTCGGCGGCTTTTCGTAATACTTCTATACTCCATTGTTTTTCGTCCAAAGTTGGAGGTTGACGTGTAAAATATGCAAATGTGGAATGAAACGGGCCGCAAATTACTTCAACATTTGCCGCTTCCGCTACGTCTATGGACCATTTTAATTTATCAAGTCCGGCCGCACGGTATTTCAAATCAGGACTTGCAATATTTTCCTCTGGTGCGAGAGCCGCTACAGCGGTTACACCCATATCAATACCTGAAAAATACTTTCCTAATTTGGAATAATGAGATACATTTCCTTCTCCCAGAAACAACTCGATACCATCGAATCCAGTTTCCTTTAGTTGGTCAACTATGGGATAGTGTTCCTCGGTAACATGGTTGGTCCAGAGGAGCATGTTCATTCCTATTTTCATTTATGCCGATTTAGTTCAGTGTATAGTCCTCTTTAAATCAAACAACCCCCTCCTGTAACAGGCAGGGGGCGGTTTTAGAATAAATATAATAAATTAATGAGCCGCTACCGTTGCCGTCTCGTCAGGTTTTTTGTTTTTTAACCAAAAATAAAGAAGGGTGAAAAGCACAATTAGTATTCCTGGAAATAGTACCATCGTGCCCATGGTCGCTTGACCAGCTACCAATTCAAGTTCATCACCCGTTAACCCATCGGCCGTAGCAGCTGCTCTATCTGAATCAATCCATCCACCAATTATTCGTTGAAAAATTGAGGTTGAAAACATACCGATAGCGCCGATAATAGACATACCCAACGCGCCACTTTTTGGAACTTTAGTAGCTGTTAAACCGATCATATTAGGCCAAAAGTAAGCGATGCCAAGGGCGAAAATAATGGCGGCAACATAGGCCATGGCTCCTGTTTGAGTACTAAATAAATAAATGCCTATAGTGGCTAAAATCGCTGACCCAAGAAGTACGCCTGTTTGATCGAACTTTTTTACCATATCCCCGCCAAAATAACGAGCTATGGCCATCAACCCTGCTGTTAATGCCAGTATTATCATCGGGTGAGCTCCACTTTTGGACAAAATTAAACCGACCCATTGATTAGGTCCGAATTCTGAAATTGCAGTGAATGCCATACAAACTGCAATGAAGAGAAACAAAGGAGTTGCCAGTGCTTTTAAATTTCCACCAAGTGTGGCAGCTTCTTGTACTTTAGCTTTAGGCCATGATTGGCCAAAAAATAAATAGGCATATATAAGAGTTGGAATTAAGAGTAACCAAACTTGATCTCGCCCTAGTATCCCTAAAGTATCAGTCATAAACCCTGAAAGCAAGCTACCAATGGCAATACCACCGGGAAACCACATATGGAACCTATTCAACATTTTGCTCATTTTGTTTCCTTCATATGCATCTGCTATCATAGGGTTACATGCAGCTTCGGTGCAGCCATTACCCAAACCTATTAAAAGATTTGCTATTAATAGACCAACATAACTTCCGGAAAAGATTAACATTAAAATACCGATGGCATGGGCAAAAAATGCGAATTGCATGATTATTTTACCTCCTACTTTGTGATATATAAGACCCCCGATTACCATTGAAATTGGAAACCCTGCGAACCACATGGATGTAATAAGGCCTGCTTGACTCGCGGTTAAATCTAATGATGTTTTAAGTTGATCTAGAATACCTGCGGCAATAGCAAAAGAAAATGCCGTAGTAATGAGTGCAAAACAACTACCGTAAAAGAGTCTGTTTGCATTAGAAGAAGTGTTCGTTTCCATAATTAAAATGTTAATTTGTATTGATTAATTCTTGTGGTCGTAGTGTTATTTGAATCCATAAGTTTACTCACTTTTTTGCTATTATCATAATTAATTCGCCCAAGTCTTAAAGGTTTGTCACAAAAAAACCATCTGTTTTATAAAACCAACAGTTTTTATCCTACGTGATAATCGAATTTTAGTTAAATTAGTTGACTTGTGTCCGAACACGATCTAATTGAAAAAATATTTTTAAAATAATCAAAAATGCAAACTAATAACTATCCAAAACTACATAACGCTTCTTGGCCAGGAGTGGTAGGAAAAGGTCCAGATTCTGAGCCGCCTATTGATTTAGATACCATGCTAAAGCTCACGTCTAATGCAGAAGTGAATGGTCAAAAGTTCGATGGTATCGATTTGTTTTTAGCAGACCCGCATGTGAGTATTGACTCTTCTGATGATGATTTAAAACGATTGGCGGAGAAGATAGGTTCCTATGATTTGGAAATTGGAAGTTTCGTAGCGCCAATTTGGGCAGGTACCGGAGGTGGGTCGGCTATGGGTTCAGCGGAAGAGAGAAAGAATTTTGTAACCCAAGTTCAAAAGGCCTGTGCCATCGGTAAAAAATTACGCGAAATGGGTATTAGACCTAACGGAGTGGTACGAATTGACTCATCGGTAGACCCAGAAAGTTGGGCTAAGGATGAGGTTGGAAATACAAAATTAATCGCTCAAACCTTTCGCGAAGCATGCGATGTTGCTGCGGATTATGGAGAGTCACTTGCTGCAGAAGGAGAAATCTGCTGGGGGGGTATGCATGGCTGGAAAACGATGCTAAATACTTTGAAGGCAGTTGATAGACCTAATATTGGTTTTCAGGCTGATATGGCACATACCTTATTGTATCTTCTGGGCTATAATAAAGAAGATGAACGAATTCTTCCTCAAGATTTCAACTGGAACGATAGAGCAACCTTAACAGAAGGACTCAAGACCTTAACCACAGCCTTGCGCCCATGGACCATTGATTTTCATGTAGCGCAAAATGACGGTACCGTTTTCGGGGCAGGTTCGCACGACAAAACTGGTAGACATTGTCAGGCATCAGACCCCAATGGCAAATTAGATATCGCGGTAGATGCAGGTCATTGGCTTCGTGATGAAAATGGAGTGCTTACCAAAAAGTTCAAACATATCTGTTGGGATGGCTGTATGTTTCCCAACGATGTTATGATGCAACCCAAGACCTGGAATGATATTCTTGCGGCAATGATTAAAGTTCGTGAACTTCATGGGTGGCATGAAGCAGAGTAATTTTTTGAATAATGGTACATTAATATGAGCAATAAAAAAGAATTCAGAGTAGGTTTGGTAGGTTACGGATTTATGGGCCGTACACATTCCAACGCTTACAAAAGAGTAGGGGACTTTTTTCCTGAACTAAATTACAAACCTGTTTTGAAAGCAGTTTGTGCGAGAAATGAGGAACGG
The DNA here is from genome assembly GCA_964614665.1 of uncultured Maribacter sp. Classification (GTDB taxonomy): domain Bacteria; phylum Bacteroidota; class Bacteroidia; order Flavobacteriales; family Flavobacteriaceae; genus Maribacter_C. The sequence goes on along the minus strand of CAZTLZ010000122.1, from coordinate 6,126 downwards.
GTAAAGGCCTTTGCAGCGCAATGGGGTTATGAATCCATAGAAACCGATTGGCGAAAATTAATTGAACGCGATGATATTGATGCTATAGATATTTGTACCCCGAACAATATGCATGCAGAAATCGCAATAGCGGCTGCGGAAGCTGGCAAGATGGTCCTTTGTGAAAAGCCATTAGCGCGTACTGTTGAAGAGGCACAACCTATGGTCGATGCGATTGAAAAAGCGGGAGTGGCGAATACGGTGTACTATAATTACAGACGTATTCCGGCAGTAACGTTGGCAAAACAGCTCGTTGATTCAGGTAAATTGGGCAAGATTTTTCATTTTCGTTCCAACTTTTTACAAGACTGGACGATAAGTCCGGAACTTCCGCAAGGAGGGGAAGGCCTTTGGCGCTTGGACAATGATGCGGCAGGTTCTGGTGTAACAGGAGATTTACTAGCACACTGTATCGATACGGCCATGTGGTTGAACGGCGGTATCAAAGATGTTTCTGCAATGACCGAAACTTTTATCAAGGAGAGGGTTCATACAGGAACTGGCGAAAAACAAAGAGTAGGTATCGATGATGCCTGTATGTTCCATTGTCATTTTGATAATGGTTCCTTAGGTCTTTTCGAATCAACCAGATATGCAAGAGGTCATAAGGCTTTATTCACTTTTGAAATCAATGGGGAACATGCTTCCATCAAATGGAACTTGCATGATTTGACGCGTTTGGAATATTTCGATCATAGAGATGAATCTATAGAAAGAGGTTGGCGTTCCATTCATGTAACTGATGGCGATCAACCCTATATGGATAAATGGTGGGTTCCAGGATTGTCCATTGGGTACGAGCATAGTTTTGTGCACCAAGTGGCAGATTTCTTGAAGAATTTAGGGGAAGGAAAACCATGTTCTCCAACTTTTAAGGAAGCGCAAGAAACTCAAAAGGTCTGCGAAGCGGTTTTAGAATCTGCAAAATCAAAAAGCTGGAAAGATACTGGAGTCAATTGGTAATATAAACCGCTGGACTAAAAGCGAGCAATAAATTTAAAGAATGAGTGATACAATAAAGGGCTTCTGTCTTGAAGGAACAGAAAAAATCTACCCAAATTCTGACAATGTTACGGCCAATACGGCCGTAGTAGATATGGAAATTCCTGAATTAAAAGAAGGGGAAATTCTTGCAAAGACATTATATACGGGCATTTGCGGCTCTGACAATAGTGCCTCTATTGGAAAAGCAAATTTTGATTGGGTAGAGCGCCCGAGAATCATCGGCCATGAATTCAGTGCTGAGGTTTTGGAATTGGGCCCCGGCGACCACGGTGATGTAAAAGTAGGAGATATTTTTACCCCTTTGGCGATGTTGGGCTGCCCAGAGGGTACCTGTACCACTTGTATTGTTACCAAATGGAATCTTTGTCCTAAAAAAGAAATCATTGGCTTTCACAGAAATGGAGGCTTTGGTCAACGGGTGGTTTTAGAGTCTGACCGTGTTGTTCATTTGCTAGAAGGTTTGACACCCTTGCAAGGCGCTTTGGTTGAACCTTTATCTATAATTACGAATGCCCTTTACAACAAATGTGATATCAAACCTGGGGACGATGTTATCGTAACAGGATGTGGAATTATTGGTTTAATGTCAGCCGAAGTTGCACGGGCCTCTGGGGCAAGAGTTGCGGTTACTGGAATAGCACATGATCGTGATATCCGTTTGAAAAAAGCAAAGGAAAGAGGGTTTATGACGTTGGAGGTTTCTCCTGGAAACACCTTGACTTCTCAACTGCAAAACGGAATTACTGATGAAAATGGAGTTCCATTTGGGAGCAATGGTAAAGTAGATTTACTTATTGAGTGTTCGGGAGTTCCTTCGGTTTTGACTGAGGCAATTGATGTAGTGCGCCCTGAAGGAGATATATGTGTAATTGCTACGTATGGTCAAGAAGTTTCAATTAATGCAACGCATTTGACTCGAACATCCTTAAATATGAAAGGTTCTATGGGATCTTGTAGAGATGATTATATGTCAGCAATGAAGTTGATGGTTACTGGGGTATTTCCGGCAGAACATTATGCAGATTTGTATGATTTTGAAAATATAACGCAGGCATTTGAAGATTCTATTAAAGCACAGAATATGAAGGCTGTAGTAAAAATGAATTAAACATATAAACAGCGTTATGAAAACGATGACTTGCAAACAACTAGGAGGAGCATGTGAATTAGAGTTTCACGCAAACACTTTTGAGGAAATGGAAGAAATGAGCAAGACTCATGGAATGGAAATGTTTCAAAAAGGGGATCAGCTACATTTAGATGCCATGATGGCGATAAAGGAATTAATGAAATCACCTGAAGCAATAAAGGAGTGGTCCGATGGTCGAAGACAGACGTTTGATGAGGTTCCGCATAACGAATAGCGAAGAATACAATGCATAAGATTTTCATTACCGGAGGAACTGGTTGTATCGGTTCCGTTACTATTTTTAAGCTTTTACAATCCGACGAAGTTGGAAAAATTGTTATTGCTACACGTTCGAACAATACTGACCCGTTAAAACTATGGTTGGGTGAGGATTTAGACCCGCGTCTTGAATTTGTGACTTTGGATGTTTCTAATTATTCGGATATCGAGCGTGTTCTGAGAGAAGTAAATCCAACCCATATTATTCATTTGGGAGCCTATCAAAGTCCGGATTGCTCGCGTGACCATATTGGTGGAATGGAAATCAATACAGGCGGCACTATGGCACTTTTTGATGCTGCGGAAAAACTTTCTAACCTCAAGAGATTCGTATTTGCAAGTTCTGCCGCTGTATATGGCATGCGGTCTATGTATCCGCAAGAAATTATTCCGGAAAATGTGCCTTTGGCACCACCAAATCACTATGGAATTTGGAAGTTGGCAGGGGAGCATTTAGCTCGCTTGTTTTATGACAATACTAAAGTGCCTACCGTTTGCCTTCGATTGAATACTACCTATGGGAAAGGGCGGGACAAAGGAAAAACATCGGCACCCACAAATGCCTTGAAGGCAATAGCAATGGGAGCCGTTTCTGGGGAACTAATACCTTTTGAAATGCCGTATCAAGGAAGGGAGAACTATCATTTTGTTGAAGATGTTGGGGCTCAGTTTGCGGCTGCAACCGTGCAACCCTTTAAAGGATTCGAAGCATTCAATATCCAAGGAGAAACTATTCCAATTACATCGTTTTTAGAATTAGCGTCTTTACAGGCAGAAGAATTGGGTATGGGAGAGTTTACCTCATTTTCTATTGAAGAGAATGCACCACCTAATTTATTCGTGTGCGATTTAGATCATAGTAAAATTGCCAATACATTTTTAAACCTTCCTATGACGCCAATATCTGAAGGGATTAAAGAATCATTGCTTGAATTCAAAGAAATGGCTAAGGAAGGAACCTTATCATATTCAACACCAGGGTCATGAAGAAACTCGGAGTTGCTTTTATAGGAGCAGGTGACATAGCCAATTTACATGCCGAGGCAATTAATTCAATGCCCAATGCCGAACTTATAGGACTTTGGAACCGAACTCCGGAAAAAGGTGCTACAAAAGCCAAACGATATGGTTGTGATGTTTATGATTCCGTTGATGATTTGTTGAAAGACCCTAAGGTTGATGCCGTTTTTGTATTGACCAATATGGAAACTCATTGCGAATATACCGTTAGAGCCGCCGAAGCTGGCAAACATATTTTAGTTGAAAAACCGGCGGCTTCCTCGATTCCAGAATTAGAAAAAATGAATGCGGCCGTACAAAAGGCAGGCGTGAAATGTATGCCGGTTCACAATTATATTTATGAACCTGGAATAGAGCGTGCAAAAAAAATGATTGACAAAGGAAAACTAGGTGACATCGTACAGTTTTATATGTTGTACAATATTCATCATGCCGATGAAATACGGGCACGTTTTCCAGGAGTAATTCGGCAAATACTGACGCATCACAGTTATACGATGCTCTATCTCACCGGGGAGCCGAAAACGGTTTCTTGTTTGATGAATACTGTGGATGATACGATTGCACCACAAGAAAATGTTGCGATGGCAAATATTCAAATGAAAAATGGTACACTAAGTCATCTTTGTGCTAGTTTTGCGAATGATGACCATGCAGGAGATCCGTGGACATGCTTAATAAAAGTAATCGGAACCAAAGGAAGTACCCGGTATAGCTATCGCGATTTTGTAATTAATGATAGAAATGGTGCCCACTCACAAACCTACCAGAATTACCCTGAGTCGATAAAAAATACAGCTACCCATTTTATAAACCGTGTGGTAAGAAATGGGGAAGACCCCCTCTCAAGTTTGAAAGATGCAATAACCTGTCAAAAAATTATAGAGGCCTGCGAATATTCCGTTCAAGAAGGTGTTCATGTGAAATTGGATTCGTAAGATTCCATAAGAAAACTAAATTATGGGAATTAAAATCAAGAAAAAAGCTAGCAACTGGAGTCTAGCAATAGTATTGCTGCTGTTAATTGTAAGCTGTGGCGAAAAAGATACTAAGGGATTACCTTTTCAAAAGGATTCCCACATTGTTTTAATCGGAAACAATTTAGCATCACGAATGTTGAATTTTGGACATTTTGAGACTGAAATGCAGTTGCGATATCCTGATAGTTCTTTATTTGTTCGAAATATGGCGGACCCTGGAAATACACCGGGTTTTAGGCCTCATTCCTCAAGAAAAGAACCTTGGGCATTTCCTGGTGCAGAAAAATTTTATAAAAATGCGCTTGGCAATAAATCAGGAAGCATTGGCTTTTTCCCTTCGGAAGATGAATGGCTAACTAACTTAGAAGCCGATATAGTTTTGGCCTTTTTTGGTTACAATGAGTCCTTTCAGGGTGAAGCGGGCATAGAGAATTTTAAAAAAGAACTCCATGCCTTCATCAACCACACCAAAAATCAAAAATACAATGGTGAAAATGCGTCTCAGTTGGTATTGGTTTCCCCAATAGCTTTTGAAGACCTTTCGGCCAAAATGGACCTGCCGAACGGAATTGAGGAAAACAAGAACTTAAAATTGTATGCCGAGGCAATGCGTCAAGTTGCCACTCAGGACAGTGTGCTTTTCATTGATGCTTTTACACCAAGCAAACAGTGGTTCGAAACTGAAGAAAGACAGCTAACTGCCGATGGATTTCAACTCAATGATTTGGGTTATCAAAAATTTGGAAGTTTTTTGGCAAATACCATTTTTGGAGAAATCGAAGTGAGGTCCGAATCAAATCGAAAGCTTGTTCATAATGCAGTTATGGAAAAAAATTGGTTTTGGCATAATGAAATAAAACTTCCGAACGGGGTCCATGCTTGGGGCCGTCGTTATGACCCATTCGGCCCAGATAACTATCCTTTCGAGAAAGAGAAAATAAATCAAATGACCGCCATTCGTGATTCCGCGATATGGGCGGCAGCCAAAGGAGAAGCATATGATTTGGTTGCTGCCGATGCCAAAACAACAACCCTCCCGCCGGTAAAGTCGAACTATGACCCCGGAATGGGTAATGTTGAAGATGGCTATAAATACGGACAGGATGCTTTGGACAGAATCAAAGTTGCTCCTGGATATAAGCTGGAACTCTTCGCCTCGGAAAAGGAGTTTCCAGATTTGGCGAATCCTGTTCAGTTGTCTTTTGATAATAGAGGAAGACTTTGGGTTGGAGTGATGCCATCGTATCCACATTACAAACCGGGGGACAAAAAACCCGAGGACAAGTTAATTATTCTTGAAGATACCGATAATGATGGCAAGGCGGATAAACAAACAACTTTTGTTGACGATTTGAATTTGACTATTGGTTTTGAATTTGCGCCGGAAGGTGTTTATGTTTCACAGGGAACGAATCTCATACTTTTAAAAGATACTGACGGTGATGATAAAGCCGATGAAAAGGAAATTATTTTAAGCGGATTCGATGACCACGATACACATCATACGGCGGGTGCTTTTGCTGCTGACCCATCGGGGGCGATTTACATGGGTGAAGGGGTATTTTTACACACCAATGTAGAAACGGCATATGGGCCTGTACGTGCTACTAATGGAGGTTTTTATCGGTACAGTCCACAAAGACACTATCTAGAGCGAACAGCTCAACTTCCTAT
>CAZTLZ010000121.1:0-10748 GCA_964614665.1 uncultured Maribacter sp. | reverse complement strand
TCCATTTTTGAGCACCAAAAAATTATTGAATCCAATAAATATGCTAATAACTACGACTACAATAAGGCAGTTTACTTAATGAGTGAATTCAAAATATTGGATAACGGTTTTCTGATTCTTAAAAAAGATAAGGGCTATGCTTCTCCTATTGCATCGCTTTTTTTTGAGGAGTACAACGCTCTTGACGACGTAAAACTTAGATTAGAAAATGATTCAGAACAATTACAATGTATTGTTTCGGAAGGTATTCTTGAAACTGAAACACCTTTTGGCAGCACACAGACACCAAATCTCGGTGATTATGCCGATGGTGTTGATACTGTTGAGTTCTTGTTGAAAACATCACAGATTTAGTCCATTTTGTATAGCAGTGTTTCCCTATAAATTTATGACCTTTAAGGCCTTAAATTAAACCCATAGTACTAACTTAAAATACCAATGAAAAAACATAATTTTAGTGCAGGTCCTTGTATCCTACCCCAAGAAGTATTTTTAAAAGCCTCAGAAGCTGTAATGGATTTTAATGGTTCTGGGCTTTCTTTAATTGAGATTTCACATCGTAGTAAGGACTTCGTAGAAGTAATGGAAACGGCCAGGTCACTGGCACTAGAACTTTTGGGCTTGGAAAATCAAGGTTACCAAGCTTTATTTTTGCAAGGCGGGGCCAGTATGGAGTTTTTAATGGTGGCCTATAACCTTTTAGAAAAAAAGGCAGGTTATCTAAATACAGGCACATGGAGTGCTAAATCTATCAAAGAAGCAAGACTTTTTGGTGATGTGGTTGAAGTGGGTTCCTCAAAAGATGAAAACTTCAAGTACATACCTAAGGGATATAGTATTCCTTCTGACCTTGATTATCTACATCTCACTTCTAACAATACGATTTTCGGCACCCAAATAAAGAAGTTTCCAACAGGAGACACTCCTTTGGTATGTGATATGAGCTCTGATATATTTTCAAGACAATTGAATTTTTCTCAATTCGATTTGATTTACGCAGGAGCGCAGAAAAATATGGGACCTGCAGGAGCCACATTGGTCATTGTAAAGGAAGATATTCTTGGAAAGGTTTCGAGACAAATCCCTTCAATGCTTGATTACAAAGTGCATATTGGTAAAGATAGTATGTTCAATACGCCATCTGTATTTGCAGTTTACGTTTCCATGCTGACCTTACAATGGTTAAAGAACATGGGGGGAATTAGCGCAATTGAAGAAATCAATGAGAAGAAATCAAGGTTGCTTTATTCCGAAATTGAATTAAGCCCTGTTTTTGAAGGTTATGCCAATAAAGAAGACCGTTCCCATATGAATGCTACTTTCAATCTTACTGATAATAAACTGAAAGAGACTTTTGATGCAATGCTAAAAGAAGCAGGAATCAACGGATTAAATGGGCACCGCTCTGTAGGTGGCTATCGAGCATCTATGTATAATGCTTTGTCACTTGAAAGTGTAGGCGTCTTGGTAGATGTGATGAGTGAAATGGAACGAAAAGGATAAAACCAGTATTTGGTTGAAGTAATTATTAAATAAACCCTTCTCTTTAGGAGAGGGCTAGGGAGAAGACAATGAAAATATTAGCAAACGACGGTGTATCGAAATCTGGAATCGACGCTTTGGAAAAAGAAGGTTTTGAAGTTCTAACAACTACTGTTGCCCAAGAACAATTGGTAAACTTCATCAATGAAAATGAAATAACCGGACTTTTAGTTCGAAGTGCCACTAAAGTACGCACTGACATTATTGATAATTGCCCAAGTCTAAAACTAATTGGTCGCGGTGGTGTCGGCATGGATAATATTGATGTAGACTATGCAAAAGAAAAAGGGTTGCATGTGATTAATACGCCTGCAGCTTCTTCAGAATCTGTTGCGGAGTTAGTTTTTGCGCACTTGTTCGGAGGTGTTCGATTCTTATATGACTCCAATCGAAATATGCCTTTGGATGGTGATACAAAATTCAAAGAGCTTAAAAAATCCTATTCCAAGGGCATGGAATTAAGAGGTAAGACATTGGGGGTAATTGGTTTTGGACGAATTGGCCAAGCAACTGCAAAGATTGCCTTAGGTGTGGGTATGAAAGTTATTTATTCCGATCCTTATATGGAAAATGCTTCTATTGCTGTTCCTTTTTATGATGGGCAGTCCGTCTCGTTTGATTTCAAGAGCATTTCAAAAGAGACCTTATTGAAAGAATCAGATTTTGTTACTGTGCATGTTCCCGCTCAAAAAGAATATATTATCGGAAAAGCTGAGATTGCTTTAATGAAGGATGGTTCGGCAATCGTTAACGCAGCCCGCGGAGGAGTTATTGATGAAGTAGCTCTAATCGATGCTCTGGAAAAGAAAAAACTTTCTTTTGCTGGTTTGGATGTCTTTGAATCTGAGCCAAATCCAGAGATAAAAGTTCTCATGAATCCTAATATTTCTTTGACCCCGCATATCGGCGCAGCTACGGGAGAGGCGCAAGATAGAATTGGCATGGAACTTGCTACCCAGATAACGGCGTTGTTGAAATAATTTTAACGGGTACTTAAGGTATATTCACTCTTTTTTGTACATTACGCTTTCACTTTAAACACTAATGATAATGTCAGGATTACTAGACTTACTTAACAGCCCTATGGGCAAACAATTAATTAGCGGCGTTGCTGGTCAAACAGGACAACCCGAAAACAAGACAGGAGATGTACTCAGCATGGCGATGCCCCTTCTTTTAGGAGCCATGAAGAAAAATGTTGCCACTCCCCAAGGGGCGCAAGGCCTAATGAATGCACTATCAAATAAGCATGATGGTAGTATTCTTGATAATCTGGGCGGTTTGTTCGGTGGTGGTGTCGATGAGGCAGTGACCAACGATGGAGCTGGAATTCTTGGACACCTTTTTGGAGGAAAACAAGAAAAAGTTGAAAGTGCTCTAAGCCAAAAGTCAGGAATGGACGCTAGTTCTATTGCTAACATTTTAAAAATCGCGGCCCCGATAGTAATGGGCTTTATAGGAAAGCAAACAAGACAGAACAATGTTCAAGATGCAAACGGAATGAACAGTTTACTTGGTGGTTTACTTGGTGGGCAACCACAACAAAACCAAAGTTTGATAACTACTTTACTTGATGCGGATGGAGATGGAAGTATCTTAGACGATGTCGCTGGTATGGTTATGGGCGGCGGCAAAAAAAGCGGTGGACTTGGTGGTCTTTTAGGAGGCCTTTTCGGAAAATAAAACTTCAATAGTTCTATACTAAAAACCGCCCGTATAACACGGCGGTTTTTTTGTATCTTGATAGTATGAAAAAGTTAAGTCTAATTTTGGTTGTTATGGCCTTCATTATTTTTGTCACAGGCTGTAACAGTACCAAGCAAACTTCTGATATTCCCAATATCACCGAAGCTGAAAAAGAAGCTTTTAATCAAGTGGAAGGCGATACCATAGAAATTGCGAACGAAGAAACCGAGTATCAGATTACAATTATTGAACCGGGTTTTAATATTTGGCTTCAAAGTGTCGCCAGACCAGAAGGGTATTATTCACAATCTTTTATGGAAAGTCGTAACCAGCTTATGGTGATGGAATGGAATAGAAGGGTGTTACAACCAATGCAATTTGACACTACATTATATGAGCTACAAATCGATTACCAGCAAGGTATCGATTATGGTTATGAAGTCAATTATAAACTCTACAACTATTTCATTTACTTCCAACGAAAATATAGACAAAGATTAGGACCGTACATTCCAAGAATTTAATATAGCACGGTATATTTGCAGAGAGAAATTAAGACGATGCAAAAATTCAAGGATCATTGGCAAATCACTAGAAATTGGCAACTTTTATTTCCCATACTCGGGGTTTTAGGTCTTGTCTATAGTTCTTATAAACTATCAAAAATTTTCTTTGATGACTCCATACTTTTAGTCGCCTCGGTCACCTTGTTTTTAACCTATGTATTGACCAGAGTGTGCCTCATCATTTTTAAAAAATTAGAAGGCAAATGGGTGGTCGAACAGCGCTGGGAAATGATTCGGATTTTCATAGTATTCGCCATTACAGGTAGTTCAAGCGTTTTGATTGGCAGACCCTTTATTCGATTGTTGGGTATTACAAAAGAAAACCTGAACCCTTTACTTTATTATACCCTTTTCATAATCATTAGCCTGATATTTTATCAAATTCTTTTGGTAGCCTTCGGGTTTCTTTTGGGGCAATTCAAATTCTTTTGGGAGTTTGAAAAGAAAATGCTAAACCGTTTTGGTCTCGGCTTTTTATTCAAAAAGAACTCTTAGGTTTTCTTTAACACAGTATTTTAATAGTTTCGCTAATTTCGCTCCGTGTTTAAAATAGAGTCCCAACACATAGTAGCCCTTACTTTGCTTGTCTTGATATTCTTCAAGGTTTCGGCTTTACACATTTACGTACACGATGATTCCTGTGTTGAACCGATTGAAAATTGTGAGATTTGTGATGCTGCACTTGAAATTCAAAATGGAGAATACCTTTTTCAGGATGGTTTTTTAATTGAGAGACCCAATGAAATAGTTGGCGACACTACAACTTCGCAAATCGTATCACAAACAAACACTTCTACTTCAATACACTTTCGCCTTTTTGAAAGACCCCCTCCTACCCCGATTTAGGTCCAAAATTCCAAATAGATATATATCGAAACCATTGATGGTTTTTGATCAGAATAAGTGTAATATCACCAAAAATGAGATTATTTGTCATTTTAATAGCTACCTTTTTATGGGGCAACTGCCTTATGGCTCAAGAATGTAATGCCATTCTTTTAGGGGAAGTCGTAGATTTCCATGACAATACCCCACTTGAGAATGCCACTATTAGCGTCACAGGAAAAAACCTGACGACAACCTCCGATAAAGTTGGAAAATTCAATTTCAAAACCCTTTGTAATGGAGTAATCGAATTGGAAATTTCGCACCCTGACTGCAAATCGAAATTCGTTACGATTTCAATAGATGGAGATACCTATAGGAAATTCCGGATTGAACATCATTTGGAAGAGTTGGAAGAGGTAAAAGTCATTGGGGAAGCACAAAAAAACACCAATTCAAGTCAAGAGGAAAAATTGACTCTTGAAGATATTGAGAAGTTCAGCGGCAATAGTCTCGGTGATGCCTTGAAAAATATAGCCGGAGTTTCATCCCTAAATACCGGAGCCAATATTGTAAAACCAGTTATACAAGGGTTGAACGGAAGCCGTGTACTCATACTTAACAACAATGTACGGATGCAAGATATGGAATGGGGTGATGAACATGCGCCAAATATCGATATCAACGCTAATCAAGATATCAGTGTTGTCAAAGGCGCAGCGGCCCTTGAATATGGTGGTGATGCAATTGGTGGGGTCATCGTATTAAACCCCCTGCCTATCATACGAACAGATTCCCTTTTTGGGAAGACACAGCTCAACCTTTTTTCTAATGGAAGGGGTGGAAATGTAACCTCCTCTCTAGTAAAATCCTTCGGGTCAGGCTTATACATGAAAGTTCAAGGCTCTTTCAAGCGCTTAGGCGATTTAGATGCCCCTGATTATGTTCAGTCAAACACAGGAATTCAGGAAAGTGGAATCTCCGTCAACATTGGTAATCGTGATTTTATTCAAGGATGGGAAGGGTATTATTCCTTTTTTAAATCCGACATCGGAATTCTCAGAGCCTCACATATCGGAAGTGCCGATGATTTGATAGCAGCTATAAATAGCTCTGTACCCCTGGTTATAAATGATTTCACCTATTCCATTAATAACCCCAAACAAGAGGTTGCACATCATTTGGCCAAGCTTAATTACTACAGACGCTTTACTGGTTTCGGAAAACTGAATTTACAATATGATTTTCAAAACAATCGTAGGTTTGAATATGATATTAGAATTGGTGATGATGCTAATAAAGCTTCATTGGATTTAAAATTGACAACCCATACATTATCTTCATCGGTGCAGTTAGATGCCGAGGAAGGTCTCAAAATTAAAATTGGAGCCTTAGGAAGGTTTCAAACGAATTTTGCCAATCCTGATACGGGTGTGCGTCGGTTGATTCCCGATTATGACAAGTATGACTTTGGCGGTTTTGCATTGGGGGAATATGATATTACTGAAGACTTCAAAGTAGATGCAGGGGTTCGCTATGATTTCACTCTTATAGATGCTAAAAAATTCTACAGAACTTCACGTTGGTTAGAGAGAGGGTATGATTCTGATTTTGAAAACGAGATAGTTGGTGCTGTAAGAAATAAAGAAATCTTAGTTGGCGTAATTGATTACACTGCTATTGACCTACTTGCAAACCCTGTTTTCAACTATCATAATGTTTCGGCAATGGCTGGATTTCAGTATGATTTGAGGGAGGACGAAGCCCTACGATTCAATTATGCCTTCGCTCAAAGAGCTCCTAACCCTTCAGAATTGTTTAGTGACGGATTACACCATTCCGCCGCTCGTATTGAATTAGGTGATTTAAGAATTAAAAGTGAATCGTCTTCTAAATTATCAGCTTCGTATGAACGTAATTCTTCAAAATGGGGATTCAATTTGGGACCTTATCTTAATGTCATAAATGACTTTGTCCTTCTAGAACCAAGCGGTGTTGAATCTACCATTCGAGGGGCATTTCCGGTATGGTCATATAGACAAACAGATGCCCAGCTTATCGGCATCGACTTTTCACTTTATAATAATTGGACGTCAAGTATACGAACCGATCATCAGTTTTCATGGGTACAGGGAACGGACAAATCCACAGATATTCCCCTAATAAATATTCCTGCCGCCAACATGGGCAATAGTATGACCTACTCAAATGAATCTTGGCATGGTTTGACTATTTCTTTGGAGAGTCAATTTGTTTTCGAACAACAACGGTTTCCTCCGAATATTACAGTATTTTCTCCACAAGAACAACAAGATGTTGTTTTGGATATCAACAGTCCTCCGCCTTCCTATCACCTTTTATCTATGGATGTTTCTGCAAAGTTTTCTTTACGGAAAAAAGAAGACTTGAGTATAGGACTTCGCGGAACTAATTTATTGAACACCAATTACCGGGATTACCTTAACCGTCAACGTTATTTTGTTGATGATTTAGGAAGAAATCTTAGCCTTAGATTAATTTTTGAATATTAATCCTGGTTTATTTTAAAACGTAAAAGAACCTTTTTTATATCTAAAAAAATTGTTTCGAATATATTGAAGTCTTCTTTACTGATTTACGCTAAAATTCCTCACCAAAAATGTAGATAGTTACTATTGCGGCAATGACTAAAAGGGCACAAATCCAAATAATGATTCGATAGGTACGGCGAATGCCTTGTGAAAGTTGTTCTTCGTCCATTTTCTAGAAGTGAAGATTTATGACCGTCTAAGTTCTATACTTCTATAGTCTTTTTCGTATCTGACTTTTTAAATACATGGGTATAGAGCCACATAATAGTGAAGGTCGGGATAACATCAAGACCAGGAATAATTTCTTCAATAAATGAGACAGCTCCGGCCGCCTGCCCTGCCCTGCCCTTGTACATTCTGATCATTAACCATGCGGACAGAGGTGCCCAAATAATATCTGAAAAATCACCAATAAAAGGAATTGCAAAGGATAACATTCCGATGGCATCGAAAAGCAGCCCCATAAAAAGGTCTTTGTATTTAGAGTCTTTGTTTTTTGACATGTACTAAAATTAGAAGTTCTGTCTTAAAAGAACAACAACGATGCCAAAAAAGAACTTATAAATTTACGATAGATCCGAGCCTATAAGCTTTAAAAATTCATTTCTTGTTTCTATTTTTTCGAACTGTCCTCGAAAACCAGAAGTGGTAGTTACAGAATTTTGTTTTTGTACCCCACGCATCATCATACACATATGAGAGGCCTCAATTACAACAGCGACACCCTTTGGTTTCAATGTATTATTGATGCATTCCAAGATATCATGGGTTAAACGTTCTTGTACCTGTAATCTCCGGGAAAAAACATCAACGATTCGCGGAATCTTGCTTAAGCCAACTATATATCCGTTGGGGATATATGCTATGTGCGCCTTTCCAAAAAACGGAAGAATATGATGTTCACAAAGAGAGTATAATTCAATATCCTTGATAATGACCATATCATCATACCCTTCCTTAAACATAGCCCCCTTCAATATCTCAACTGGGTCTTGCTTGTACCCTTGGGTTAAAAAAAGCATGGCCTTAGCGGCGCGTTCAGGGGTCTTTACCAAGCCTTCACGACTGACATCCTCGCCTATCTCATTCAAAATAGAGGAAAATTGGTCTTTGACTTCGTCTGTGATTTCTATATTATACTCTTCTAGGTATTTATATGCTGACATTAAACTATTCTTTTTAGTACTATATTCTTCCTTATAAAATCTTAAGTGAGGTTATGAAATACGATTTCATGGCCTGCAAATTTAAACTATAAATAGTTTCCATGTTCATTAGGTACTTAGTTATAGCTATTTCAGTTGTTTTGCCATGTCGACCCTATTGTTTACTTTCATCCTGTAAAAATTTCTGAATGATAAAAGCCAATAATATCCAAAAATTTTATGGAGAACTACAGGTCTTAAAAGGAGTAAACCTACACATTAAAAAAGGGGAAGTAGTTTCCATTGTTGGTGCATCAGGAGCAGGGAAAACCACCCTTTTACAAATATTGGGCACCTTGGACACCCAAACAAATAAGAGCGATAGCACCTTGGTTATAAATGATATAGATGTAACCAGTTTATCGGCGAAGGAGCTGGCTCGATTTCGCAATGAACATATTGGGTTTATTTTCCAATTTCATCAGCTTCTGCCTGAATTTACCGCTTTGGAAAATGTCTGCATTCCTGCTTTTATAAAAAATACGCCCAAGGTAAAAGCAGAAAACAGGGCCAAAGAACTTTTGAAATTTCTTGGCCTCGAAGAAAGATACCACCATAAGCCCGCTGAGCTTTCAGGAGGTGAACAGCAACGTGTTGCCGTTGCCAGGGCTTTAGTGAATAGTCCTTCCATAATCTTTGCAGATGAACCCAGCGGTAATTTAGATTCCGAAAGTGCTGACAAGCTGCATCAGCTATTTTTTGAACTTCGAAATGAATTTGGTCAAACGTTTGTTATTGTTACCCACAATGAACATTTAGCCGATATGGCAGATCGTAAATTGATTATGGTTGATGGTTTGATTACCGATTAGAAAAAGGATGCTTTTCCAATTTGTGTAAAACCTTCATAATGACCAAAACAGAACTCAAGGAATTCTTAGACGCCAAAGTCGTTCAATATAACCATCCACAATTTTTGGAAAGTGATCCGATTCAGATTCCACACCTATTCTCAAGTAAAGAAGATATTGAAATCAGTGCTTTCTTAACAGCTACAATTGCTTGGGGCAACCGAAAGAGTATTATTAACAATGCCCATCGCATGATGCAACTTATGGACAATGTGCCATATGATTTTGTTCTAAATCATACCGAGGATGATCTAGAACGGTTTTCAGGATTTGCGCATCGCACGTTCAATGATATCGACCTACGTTATTTCATTCAAAGTTTAAGACACATTTACGTAAAACACGATGGTCTGGAAAGTGTTTTTGCCAAGGGAGCTTCAAAGACTTCCGTGCAACCGGCAATTTCAAGTTTCAAGCAAACCTTCTTCGAATTACCACATCAAACTAGAACCACAAAACATGTGAGCGACCCGCTCAAAGGATCCGCGGCAAAACGCATCAATATGTTTTTACGCTGGATGGTACGTGATAATTCTACTGGAGTAGATTTCGGATTGTGGAAATCCATTTCACCAGCCGCCTTATCTTGTCCCCTTGACGTGCACTCTGGAAATGTTGCACGAAAATTACGACTATTGAAGCGCAAACAGAATGATGCCAAAGCCCTGGTCGAATTGGATAATAGTCTTCGCAAACTTGACGCCGATGATCCGGTAAAGTATGATTTTGCCCTATTTGGCTTAGGTGTTTTTGAGAAATTTTGAACGCAACTCGAACACCTTTCAGTCCCCCAACAGAAAGATGTCCAAGCTTTTGTTCATTAAATTATCAATACCCTAGTTCGATTCAATTATAGGGAAAGCTCCGCGAGCACTTCCTCAGGTAATAGTATTTTATCCACAATATGGATATAGCCGTTCAAAATGGCCTGATCCGCTAAAGTCACTTTTGATGGAGCATCTGTTTTATCTAAAATGAAAATATCATTTTGATTCAACCTAACATTCAGTGGTTCTCCTTGAAAAGTAGCGAGCGACTGTTCATTCTTGAAATCGGCAGCCTTCAAAGCAATATTTTCAACACAATGGTAGGATAGTATTATTTTCAGCAACTCAAGACCCTCTTCTTCATTAAACCGCCGTGCTTGGTCAAAACCTATTTGGTCAAACAAGTCAACGAATGCCTGGTCTGAAGGAAAAAAGAAAGTGAATTCTTTTTCGGCTAAAGCCTCGAGGTTCATTCGATCTTGTATCTTTTTAAAGAAGTCTAACGAAGTATTCAAATCACCTGTAGAGATCATCACCTGCTCAAATGCCAAAGAAACTTGGTTCTCTATGGAATCAATAACTGATTCAGGAATTAATATTCTATCTATTGCATGAATGACACCATTCTTTGCTGGTATATCCGTTACTTTGAAATTAGCCTCTAAGCCCAATCCGTCAATAAGAGAATAATCTCCATCTTCTCCGATAATTTGCAAGACATTTTCTCCTGACAATG
>CAZTLZ010000120.1:0-10803 GCA_964614665.1 uncultured Maribacter sp. | reverse complement strand
ATCCTTTGTTAGCTTCCTAAATGTAGGAAATTAGTACAGTTCTAAAAACAAAAGGCCACAATGCTGTTAGCTAGTTATCAATAATTTTGGTAGAGGAGGAAACGGCCAATAAACTGTCCTTTTTTTTACATTATCTAATTAAAGAATAGCAAGCTCTTAAAACATAGAAAATGCAATTTGGTGTTACCTTTTTTACAAAGTCCTGAAAAGAACAGAGTGCTATACCAAAACCTAGAAAGGTTTTGTACTTTTAGTAGATAGCTAATTCAAAACCCAACTTTATGAAAATGTCCAGAATTCTGGTGATTGCAGGCTGTATGCTTTTTATCACCTTCACAGTTCATTCCCAAAAAAAATACTCCAAAAAACAAATTGAAAAACTGAAGACAGAGGCTGCTGCCATTGTAGAGTCGAATAAGAAACAAGACCAGGTTATGGTCGATAAGGTATTTAGTTTTGCGGAACTGGGCTTTCAAGAAGTAGAGTCCTCGAAATATCTAACGGGTATTTTAGAAGAAAACGGTTTTGAAATCGAGAATTCCATCTCAGGCATTCCTACCGCTTGGATGGCGAAATGGAGTAATGGTGAAGGTCCTGTTATTGCCATTGGTAGTGATGTAGATTGTATTCCGAAAGCTTCTCAATTCCCTGGTGTCGCCTATCACAAACCCATGGTCGAAGGAGCACCAGGGCACGGTGAGGGTCATAACTCAGGTATTCCCTTGAATATTTCGGCAGTTTTGGCGGTCAAACAAATCATGGAGCGTGAGCATATTGGCGGTACACTTTTGGTATGGCCCGGTATTGCCGAGGAGCTGTTAGGTTCAAAAGCATGGTATGTACGTGATGGACTCTTCGATAAAATCGACATGTGCATTTTCACGCATGTGAGTAGCAACCTAGGCGTATCTTATGGCCCCACAAGAGGTACCGGACTTATTTCCGTAGAGTATCTTTTTGAAGGCGAAGCAGCACATTCCGCGGGTGCTCCGTGGCGCGGTAGAAGTGCCTTGGATGCTGCCGAATTGATGAATATCGGCTGGAACTATAAAAGAGAGCATTTACACCCTTTAAAACGTTCACATTCTATTTTTACCGATGCAGGCGACCAACCTAATGTGGTACCCTCGAAAGCGGCGATATGGTTTTATTTTAGAGATATCAAATACAAGGGCATTATGGAAATGTACGCCGAAGCCAATGATATGGCGAAAGGCGCAGCCTTGATGACAGGTACAAAAATGACCTCCAGAATATTAGGTGCGGCATGGCCAAGACATTTCAACAAGGTCATCGCCGAAACCATGTACGCCAATATTCAAAAAGTAGGATTGCCCGAATGGTCGGAAGCCGATCAAACTTTAGCGAAAGCGGTTCAGACAGAAGTGAATTCCGATAAAGTAGAGGGTTTGGCTACCGAATTAATGAAGCTTGGCTTACCTGTTGTGAATCCTGTTAGTGGGGGGTCTGATGATATCGGCGACATTTCTTGGAAGGTTCCTACGGTAACCATGCGTTTTCCTTCGAACATTCCTGGGCTGCAGGGGCATCACTGGAGTAATGCAATCGCGATGGCAACTCCTATCGCTCATAAAGGGGTAACGGCAGGAGCCAAGGCAGAGGCCATGACCATTCTCGACTTTCTTTTAAAACCACAACTTTTAAAAGATGCCTGGACGTATTTTAATGATGTGCAAAGTAAAGATGACAAATACGAACCCATGATTTCTGCAGATGATTTGCCTCCTATTTATTTGAATACGGATAAACAGGGGGAGTTTCGTGCCGAACTAGAGAAGTTCTATTATGATGAAACTAAATATGATTCGTATTTGGAGCAATTGGGAATCGAGTATCCTACGTTAAAGACTGATAAATAATATAAACTCTGTCAGTTCGAGCGGAGTCGAGAACCCTTGGTATGCATCTCGACTCCGCTCGATGTGACTAGGAGTCACTTTTTTTGAAGTAACGCCATATAAAACCCATCAAACCCACTTTTGGAAGCGTAGATTTTCTTTTCCTCTACGAGGGTAAAGTCTTTACCCTCTTCAGAAGCCAGAAATGAAATGACCTGATCATTGTTTTCTTGTGGAAGAATAGAACAGGTCGCATAGACCATTTTACCACCTGACTTTACTATTTTGCTATAGGACCTGATTATTTCGTGTTGAACCTTGGTAATCTTCTCTAGAAATTCAGGTTGCATTTTCCATTTGGTATCCGGATTTCTTCTAAGAACTCCCAATCCTGTACAAGGCGCATCGATAAGAACACGGTCGGCACTACCGTAAAGTTTTTTAAACACTTTAGTGGAAGTTATTTCACGAGTTTCAATATTGTGAGCACCATTTCTACGGGCTCGGCGTTTGAGTTCTTTCAACTTACTTCCATAAATGTCCATAGCAATCAGCTGACCTTTGTTTTCCATAAGGGCTGCCAAGTGTAATGATTTTCCTCCTGCGCCTGCACAAGTATCAATAACACGCTGACCAGGTTTTACATCTAAGAGCTCCGCTACTAATTGAGACGAAGCATCCTGTACCTCGAAATAGCCCTTTTTAAAAGATTCCGTTTGAAAAACATTGGCACGTTCTGGAAGTCGTAGGGCAGA
This sequence comes from uncultured Maribacter sp., assembly GCA_964614665.1. Taxonomy (GTDB): domain Bacteria; phylum Bacteroidota; class Bacteroidia; order Flavobacteriales; family Flavobacteriaceae; genus Maribacter_C. Next base: position 8,189 of record CAZTLZ010000120.1, on the reverse strand, counting down.
GGCATAGCCTTTGATTGGTTCTACGTCAATACCTTCCTCCAAAAGTGCTTTTCTGAGTTTCTCCTTGGTAGTTTTTAAGGTATTTGTTCTAAGGATTACCTCCGCCTTTTTATTCAATGCTGCTAACTCGGCGGTCCATAATTTATCGCCCAAGGCTTTTTCACAGATTTCATCAATCCAGTCTGGTACCGCTTCTCGAAACTTTCTGATTTTTGAGAGTTCGTCAAACTTTCCTTTGATACGACGTTCAGGGGTAGGTTCGATTTGTTTCCAGTCTGGTAATTCGATTCCCTTTAATACTGCCCAAACCGCCCACATACGAAATAGGTCCTGTCTTCGATACGGTGCCCTTACATCGGCAATCTCCGTATACAATCTTTTATAGCGTACCATTTCATAGATGGTTTCTGCGATAAATCCGCGGTCGCGAGAGCCCCAACGCTTATCGATTTTTAAAACCTTCTGTACAACTTTATCGGCATATTCCCCTTCATTGAAGATTAAATCTAATCCGTCTATTACAGCGAATACTAAGTTTCTATGGAGTTTCATTTTTCTTCTGTTTCCGAAAATTAAGTGCGCAAAGGTATGCTTTCCTTTTTTCAAGTCATGACTAAACCTTTTTAGAGTTTGGTAGTCTTAGAACTACAACTGCTATAGATGTTCTATGAAAAGGCGCAATAATCGGTCGTTTGAACCCGTGACCATACAGAAGACCTGCATTATGAAGTATTTCAAATCTACTTACATACTCACACTTTTAGTTTTGGTTTTCATGTCTTGTTCTTCGGATTTAAACGAAATGACAACGGATGAAAGTGTGATGGAGGAATTTGATGCAACGGATGGTAGCTTAAGACCGAATATCCTTTTGATTATCGCTGATGATATGGGCTTGGATGCCAGTCCAGGATATAATATTGGAAATGTAAAGCCTAATATGCCCAACCTTCAGAATATGATCAATTCCGGAATAACTTTCAGTAATCTTTGGTCATACCCGACTTGTACGCCCACAAGAGCTAGTATATTAACTGGTAAGTACGGATTTAGAACCAATGTAATGAAAGTGGATGACGAATTGGCGCCCTCTGAAGTTTCCATTCAAAAATTCATCAATGAGAATTCAAGTACTTCGTATGCTAATACGGTAATTGGCAAATGGCATCTCTCGAGAGAGATTAGTCACCCTATTGATATGGGAGTTGCAAGTTTTGCAGGATTTCTGGGTGGTGGATTAGCAGATTATTCAAATTGGACACTCGTCCAAAACGGCAGCACTTTTTCAGAAACAGATTATACCACCACTAAATTTACAAGCTTGGCTATTGACTGGGTCGATTCACAAACGGAACCTTGGTTCTTATGGTTAGCCTACAATGCACCGCATACGCCTTTTCATTTACCTCCTGTCGACTTGCATTCACAAGGAGTTCTTCCTACTGACCAAGCAAGTATTGATGCTAATCCAATGCCTTATTACATGGCAGCCTTAGAAGCTCTCGATTCTGAAATGGGAAGACTATTGAATTCAATGTCTCAAGAAGAAAAAGACAACACCATAATCATTTTTATTGGCGATAATGGTACTCCAGGTCAAGCAGCACAAGTGTACAATAATCAACGTGTAAAAGGAAAGGTTTATCAAGGTGGAGTAAATGTGCCCATGGTCATTTCAGGCGCGAATGTCAATCGTCAGGGTCAAACCGAGAATACACTTATAAATACCACTGATTTGTTTGCAACGATAGCCGATTTGACAGGCAGCGGCATAGCTGAAATACACGATAGTAAAAGTTTTAAGACATTTCTAAATGATCCCAATGCTGAAGGAAGGGAGTTCGTTTATACAGAGATCGGTAATGACACTGGCGGGTCTGATTATACGATTAGAAACGCGACGCACAAGTATATTAAGTTTGATGACGGTTCGGAAGCCTTATATAATTTAAGCGCCAACCCCCTTGAACAACCAAATTTATTGAATACCAACCAATTACCGTTAAACGAAGCTGATGATCTAGAAATGCGAAAGTTGATTGATGAATTAAACATCATTAGAAATTAAATATTAACACAAATCCAAAAATCCTTGTATATGAAACGATTGAAATTTCTTTTACCACTTGTTCTTAGTACCCTAATGATAACCTTTTTGAGTATTTCTTGTTCTACGGAGAACGATGATGACGCTATTGTCGATAATGAGAGTATTGATGATGAGGATAATGATGGGAATTTGGATGATAACGTTAATGACACTACCTACGATATTTCAAGTATTCTAGAATTGTTTGAAGGTACTGGTTTGTCTTACGAGGTCAATGGTGACAATGTCATCTTTACAACTACAGACCTCCCAAATCATACGAGCCCATATTGGGACACTTCGAATGAACTATACGAAGCCTACAACGGAGATAACGCTTCCTTTAATCTAAATCCGAACCGTATTTCAGAGCAGAACATTGTTCTTACAATTCCCCTAAACCCAAGTGCAGCAACCAATAATGAAGCAACGCCACTGGGCCCTATAGGAATATCCAGAAATGGAGTGGTTTTTTTCAATCAATACGCGGGCCCTAACAATCAGGCATTAACTGGCGAAATCAATTCATTTGACCAATATTTGGGGCATCCGCAGCAAACAGGCCAGTATCATTATCACATTGAACCCACCTTCTTAACAGGAGAATTTGGTGCAGATGCTTTTTTAGGATTGCTTTCTGATGGGTTCCCGGTGTATGGCCCAATGGAGGGTGAGGCTGCAATTGTAAATGCCGATTTGGACGATTTTCATGGGCATATTGGTAACACTTCGGAATTTCCTGATGGTATATACCATTATCATATTACAGATGCCGACCCTTACTTAAATGGAAATGGCTATTATGGTACTCCTGGAAATATAAGTAATTAAGCATGCTCCGTTCGCTACTTATCTTTTTTACCATCATTTGGCTTACTTCGTGTGTTCATGAAGAGTTAGTAGTTGATAGCAAAAATTCTGCTCTTGAATTGGTTAATGGAGTGCTCCATTATCAGAATAGTCCATTCGATGGGCTTCTAGTTTCCAAATATGACAACGTCTCTTTAAAAATGGAATTGCAATACGTCAATGGTCGAAAAGACGGATACGAAAAGCAATGGTATTTGAATGGTCAACTTGCTCAAAGTCGTTTGTATTCCAAAGGAATAAAAGTTGGAAATCATTTGGGTTGGTGGGATCATGGGACGAAAAAATTCGACTACAATTTTAACGATATTGGGGAGTATGAAGGAAATCGAAAAGAATGGTATAAAAACGGACAATTAGTCCGTGATTTCAATTACTCCAAGGGAAAGGAGTTGGGAAGCCAACGCATGTGGACAGAAAGCGGTAAAATTAGAGCCAACTATGAAGTCAAAAATGGCGAGCGATTTGGATTGATTGGCCTTAAGAAGTGTTACACCGTAAATACCAACTCGAATGAGCTTCAATAAATTTCTTCTTTTGATTGTTCTCACGTTTGCAATTGACTCGTGTGTTGAAAAGGAAAAGGTCAAAGAAAAACGGACTACGGAACAAGAAACAGAAACCTCAAAACTACCTTACTTCAGTTCTGCGCTATTCACCCCTGAATGGGAAGGAGGTAACCACAAGATTCCTGAATTCTCTTTTACCAATCAAAATGGGAATGAGGTGACCAACAAAACTTTTGCTGGTAAAATTTACGTAGCTGATTTCTTTTTTACGATTTGCCCTGGTATTTGTCCGAAGTTGACGAAGAATATGGGTTTCCTACAAGAAGCTTATGAAGGCGATACAAGTGTCATGTTACTATCTCATACCGTAATGCCATGGAACGACACAGTGGACAAATTAGCTACCTATGCTAAAGAAAATGATGTGAGCTTACCAAAATGGCATTTAGTCACTGGAGAAACCGATGCTATATATGATATTGCTAGAAACGGTTACTTTGCTGATGAAGATTTTGTCAAGACTCAAGATGCGTCCAATTTCATTCATACCGAAAATTTTATTTTAGTTGACAAAGAAGGTTATATAAGAGGGGTTTACAATGGTACACTTCCCATCGAAGTGAAACGTTTAATGCGACATATCGAAATTCTGAAAAAAGAGCTCTGATTTTTGTGGTATTTTTGAGGATGCGCAAAATAGGTATCCTTTTTATTCTAGTACTGTCATTTTCTTGTATTGAATCTAATAAAAAACTTCCCTTTACTTCTGTCGAAACAGAAACTATTTACGAAGACTCTTTAAGCATTCGTGCCATTGAAGTTATGGGTAACAGTCTGGCTTTTGCTGCAAATAAGGGGACATTCGGAACGATTGACTTATCAAGCGGAAAGATTCGTTCAAATAATGAAAAGTATCATACTAGTATTCCCGAATTTCGAGCCATAGCCCATAACGCTACCGACTTTTTTATGCTTTCCATTGGAAGCCCCGCTTTGTTGTACAAAACAGGGGAAGACGATAAAATGGATTTGGTGTACATGGAAGAAGGAGAAGGGGTTTTTTATGATGCCATGACTTTTTGGAGCAATCGCGAGGGAATAGCTGTTGGGGATTCTGTCGACGGATGTCTTTCCATAATCATTACTAGAGACGGTGGACATCATTGGCAAAAACTAACATGCGATGAACTACCTGATGGAATAGAAGGAGAGGGAGCTTTTGCTGCCAGTAATACCAATGTAAAAACTGTTGGAACTAATACTTGGGTGGTAACTACAAGCGGCCGAGTGCTGTTTTCAGCTGACAAAGGTCATACATGGGAAGCTTACCAAACACCAATTATCAATAAAGGAGATGCCGAAGGCATTTATTCTGTAGATTTCTGGAATGAACATTTGGGAATTGCCTTTGGAGGAGATTATACGCATCCGGAAGGAAACACCGAAAACAAAGCAATTACTGTGGATGGTGGAAAAACATGGAAGTTGATTGCGGATGGGCAAGAACCTGCTTATAAAAGCTGTGTGCAGTTTGTTCCCAATTCAAATGGAAATGAAATAGTTGCCTTAGGTTTTACGGGAATATCATACTCAAGTGATATAGGTAAGACCTGGAAACAACTTTCAGAGGAATCGTTCTACACCATTCGATTTTTAAATGATTCTATCGCTTACGCTGCAGGCAAGAATCGAATCTCAAAATTGACTTTCAAATAAAAAGGGAAACAATTTGCTTCCCTTTTTTTGAATATGTGTGTTATACATTTACAACGACATAACCTCTTCCTTTTTTCTTGTACCAAATACCTTTGTATTTGTATACTTTTCTTCCGTTTCTAAGTTTAACGACTTTATTTCCTCTGGGAAGGTGTCTTACTTTTATTCCAATGGGAGCGGCACAAACTATAAATCTTTTCCCCCTGGGCTTATACCAAACTCCGTCGGCAAATCGAAAGTTTACCCTATTGTGAACAATAATTTTTGGTTTATGAATTTTGGTGACAACAGTACCATGTTTTGGGTAGATTTTCACAACTTTTCGCTGTGCGTTGGTTATGGATATTCCACCGAACATAAGCAATACGACTAAAACAATCTTTAAATTTTTCATAGTTTATTAATTTAAGGGTTACACCTTTTTGACTATGAATTTGGAATTGGGTTTAATGGAAAAAGAGGCTAAAAAGCCTCTTTTTATGTATTTCATCGATTTTTTCAATTATCGAAACCCACCACCACCATCGCGTCGTTGCCGGTATTGTTTTATCAAATGGCGGTGAAAATTTTGCTCAGCCTTTATCAAGCGGAGCGCCTTTTTTGGGGATAGCTTTTGAGTCACATTTTTGAAAAAAGCCATTTCCAGTTTATGTTTTTCGTCTTTGTACCATAACTGCAATTCGATATACTCTTTTAGATCTTTATCAGAAACATTTGTAAAATCCCAATCTTTACTACGCATTTTCACTCTTTCTTTTTTACGAAGATTTTCTTGACTCTTTTCATGTTCATTATAAATTGGCCAAAAGACTTCGGCCTCTTTGCTAGATAAGTCTAATTTTTCAGTTATATATGCAACCTTTAACGATTTTATCTTTTCGCGATCTGGTCTTCGTTGCCCATAAAAAGTTGTAGTAGCTATAAGTAAAATTAGTATTAGGGTTTTGATTTTATTCATAATCTTCGAGGTTTAGGTCTTCTATGTTGTCGATATTTTCATTCAAATAATCAATGACATTTTCTTCATCAAGTTGATTTTCTAAAATATCATTTATTTCCAATTCATCAACAGGTAGTACTTCTGCAATTTCATAAGTTGAGAGGCCAAGTTCATTGGCTTCAAAATAGGCTTCAAAGTCTGCATTTGCCAAATCATCGAATGTTACTTCTTTGGAATTGTTCCAATTCAACCCTAAGAATATCAAGACTATAGCAGCCATTGATGCTACTGCATAATAATACTTTCGATAGGGATTAAGATGAACAACCTTGTTCTCATCAGCATCTAGCTTGTGCTTTGTACGCTTAGGCAAACTATCAAAATAACCCTCAGGAACCACAAAACCATCTTCCTCAGGTAAATCGAGTTTTTCTTCCTTCAATTTATCCAATAGATTACCCTCAAAGTTCTCAAAGTAACCTTTGGGTGTTTTGAATGGATTATTTTTATTTGACTCTTTCATCGTTATATTTGACTATCAACAACTTAAAAGGTTTAATCTTCTTTTAAATAGGCTTCAATTTTCTTAGCCGCCAAATGATATGAAGCTTTTAGTCCTCCTACTGAAGTTTCTAGAATTTCTGAGATTTCCTCGTATTTCAATTCTTGAAAATACTTCATATTAAAAACCAATTTTTGCTTCTCTGGCAAGGTTGCAATTGCTTTTTGAAGTTTTATCTGAATTTCATCTCCTTCAAAATATACATCTGCTTGTAAATTATCCAGCATTTGGTTCTGTAATTCTTCGTTGCTTATTCCTTGCTTTTTCGATTTAGACTTTAAAAAGCTAAGCGCTTCGTTTGTTGCAATACGATACATCCAAGAATACAATTTACTATCTCCCTTGAAACCATCTATGTTCCTAAAGACCTTAATAAAAGTATTCTGCAATACATCATCAGCATCATCATGATTCAGTACAATTCTACGAATATGCCAATAGAGTCTTTGCTTGTATGTGTTTATCAACACCTCAAAGGCCCTCGATTGGGTTTTAGAATCTTTCAATTCCGCTACTAAATCAGCTTCAGCAATCAATAGTTGTGGTTTGAATGGTTTGACTATAAAAGTATAAAAAGGTTTAACTGCCTAAGACAGATTTAATTAATTGACAAATTTGTAGGTTGTTCGGGAAAGTCCGTTATGAAAGAGACTGCATCCCGACCAGTTTCTTGTACGTGCCATTTTTCGCCATTAATTCTTCATGAGAACCTTGCTCGACAATTTGGCCTTTTTGCAGCACTACAATGGTGTTGGCATTTTGAATTGTAGACAGACGATGGGCAATTACAATTGATGTTCGATTAAGCATCATCTTTTCAAGGGCATCTTGCACCAGACGTTCACTTTCAGTATCCAAGGCAGAAGTTGCCTCATCTAATATCATGATTGGAGGATTCTTTAAAACAGCCCTTGCAATCGAAAGACGCTGTTTTTGGCCACCACTCAATTTGTTGCCGCTATCACCAATATTGGTGTTGTAGCCTTCGGGAAGTTCAGAGATAAACTCATGGGCATTGGCAATTTTTGCAGCCTCGACAATTTCTTCTTCGGTTGCATTGTCTTTGCCCAGACCAATGTTATTTTTGACCGTGTCATTAAATAAAATGGAATCTTGTGTAACCAGTCCCATCAAGTTTCGGAGGGATTTTTTCGACATAGTTTTAATGCCCATTCCATCTATTTTGATCTCTCCCTCATTGACATCATAAAAGCGGGTAACAAGATTGGCAATTGTACTTTTCCCACTTCCCGATTGCCCAACTAGTGCTACCGAATGACCTTTGGGAACATCAAGATTGAAGTTTTTCAAAACGTACTCATCCTCATATTTGAAAGATATGTTTTCTAAGGAAATACCTTTTTCAAAAGATGTTTTGTCAATTGCATTCTCAATTTCAGAAATTGGATTATCTGTTTCAAGAATCTCTAAAACTCGCTCTGCGGCCGCGTTTCCTTTCTTTACTCCATAGGAAGCCTTACTAATTGATTTTGCAGGGGTTAGGAT
>CAZTLZ010000119.1:0-10907 GCA_964614665.1 uncultured Maribacter sp. | reverse complement strand
AGGTTATTCCATATGCAATTCCACGCGGAGACCTAGCAGCATACTTTCCTGAAACCAACGTATTGGTGCCTTACAATCATTTTGCAGATAGGAGTAAGACTCCGATTAGTAAGTCGGTAAAAGTGCGTGTGGTGAAAAGAGACAGGAGAAGTTAATTTTTTAAGTAGGCCTTAAGCGCAAGATAAACGCCATTGCTCCAACCAAAACCATCTTGCACAGGGTATTCACCTCCACCGGCTTCAAGGGTCATATCTTCCACATTGTATTTTTCCACAAACTTTCCGGTATTGGCATAGACTTTTTCATTTAAACGTACCCATCGCTCGGCTATGGTCTTTGCCAAATCAGAATACCCGTAGTTCTCCAAGCCTTTGACAGACATCCATTGCAAAGGTGCCCATCCATTAGGGGCATCCCATTGTTGACCGGAATGATTCAATGTTGCAGGTAGACCTCCTGATTTTAAAAAATGTTCCTTTATATAGGCGGCAACGCCGTCAGCTTGTTCTTGAGTAGCCATCTTGAAATACAGTGGATATACCATTGCCAATGATTTGATATTGGTCTGCTTCTGTTTTACCCAATTATAGTCTTCAAAAACTTTGTCTTCTGAATTCCAGGCATAGTTCTTCAAGAATTCTTTTCTATTATCCATACTGGTGCTTAAGATAGCTTTGAACACTGCATCATCCGAGTAACAAAGGGTTAAAACTTCTTCCAATCCATAAAGCAAAGCATTGAGGTCAACGGGGATAATATCAGTAGTTTCTATAGTCTCCATAGTTTGACCATCTGCAAACCATCGAGTAGTGTAATCCCAGCCCGATTCTGCTCCTGAACGTAAATCACGATACATTTTTTGTCCTCCATCAACCTTTTGAACCAATTCAAAATCTTCACGATAGGATTCTTGACGCGGTGTGTCACCCAAATCATAATAACGGTTCATAATTCCAGATGGAGTACTCACGCAATGCTTTATTGGTGCATCTGTAGCATTTTGCCCTTCCATCCAAAACTCATATTCTTTTCTTAGGGCGCTTTTGTACTTTTTGTAAATGGCATCCCCTTCGTATTGCGCTAGTAGTGCTACCATTTGCGAAAAGAATGGCGGTTGAGATCTCGTAATGTAATAGGTTCTATTGCCATTGGGAATATGTCCGACAGTGTTGATTAAATGTGCAAAGTTGTCAAGCATATTCGTGATGATTTCAAACTTCCCGCTTTCGGCAAGCCCAAGCATTGTGAAATAACTATCCCAATAGTAAACTTCTCGAAAACGACCACCAGGAACAATATATGAGCTAGGTAAAGTAATCAAAGTGCTGCCACTTTGTTCTAAATCCGATTTCCTTTGCAATTCAGCCCACAGCGCTTCAACATGTTCGGAAGCTGAACGATTAGGGTCGGACTTAAAATTGGACGTTATGGAGGGTGGTACTTCAAAATGTTCTAAGACGAAGGTTTTTAAATCAAAATCCGAATTCATCTTTTGCGATGCATAGTTCTCTCGAATGGTTTCATAAGGATATTTCGCAGTACAATCCACAAACGTTTTACCATCTTCGAAGATCTGATTTAACTGTACATCTGCAAATAGCTCGCCTAAAAGTGCATCCGGAGTTTGTAGTTTTTCGGTTTTTGATGAATCCTTTTCTACGGATATCGTGGAGACATCTGCTTTTTTATCCGTTTTGCACGCCAATAAAAGAACAAATGCAAATAGCGTTAGATATCTCATGAAATGATTTTAGATATTTCGTTGATTACAAATCTATTGAAAAGCTGGTATACCTGTAACATCCATTCCGGTAATCAACAAGTGAATATCATGTGTGCCTTCGTAAGTGATAACACTTTCTAGGTTCATCATATGACGCATAATGCTATACTCGCCCGTGATGCCCATACCTCCTAACATTTGCCTTGCTTCCCGGGCAATTTTAATGGCCATATCAACATTGTTGCGTTTTGCCATAGATATTTGTGCCGTAGTGGCCTTGCCTTCATTTTTTAGTTGACCCAGTCGAAAAGCGAGTAATTGTGCTTTAGTGATTTCAGTAATCATTTCGGCCAATTTCTTTTGTTGTAGTTGAAAAGCTGCTATGGGTTTACCAAATTGAATTCTTTCTTTTGCATAGCGCAATGCTGTGTCATAACAATCCATCGCTGCACCAATGGCACCCCATGAGATACCATATCGAGCAGAATCTAAGCAACCTAATGGAGCGCCTAGTCCATTTTTTCCCGGTAAAAGATTCTCTTTCGGCACTTTTACATTGTCGAAAATCAATTCACCGGTTGCTGAAGCGCGTAGTGACCATTTGTTATGCGTTTCGGGTGTAGAAAAACCTTCCATTCCACGTTCCACAATGAGTCCATGAATACGACCTTCCTCGTTCTTGGCCCATACTACGGCAATATCACAGAAAGGGGAATTTGAAATCCAGAGCTTAGCACCGTTCAACAAATAATGATCGCCCATATCCTTGAACTTGGTTTCCATCCCACCGGGATTCGAGCCGTGATTGGGTTCGGTCAATCCGAAGGACCCCATCCATTCTCCAGTAGCTAATTTGGGCAAGTATTTTTTTCGTTGCTCTTCATTTCCGTACGTGAAAATCGGGTACATGACCAAAGAGGACTGAACAGATGCGGTGGAGCGTACCCCGCTATCACCACGTTCTATTTCTTGCATGATAAGTCCATAACTTATTTGGTCTAATCCAGCCCCACCATATTCCTCTGGAATATATGGTCCGAAGGCACCAATTTCTGCCAATCCGTTAATGATTTGCTTCGGAAATTCAGCCTTCTGGGCATACTCTTCGATAATTGGGGAGACATCACGCTTTACCCATTGACGTGCCGCATCTCGCACCAAAAGATGCTCTTCAGAGAATAAATCGTCAAGATTGTAATAGTCAGGTGCTTCGAATAAATCTGGTCGCATAGGTGAAATTTTATCAAAGGTAAATAGAAAAATATAACAATAGACAGACTCATTGTTATATTTCACACATCAAACAAATGTGTTCGAAAGAGGGTTTAAGCATTTAAAAATTGCGCTAATAGTCGATGAAAATGGTGTACCCCTTTTTCTCGATTTGGTGAAAACCTTCCTGTGTTGTAAAATTGAGAGCGAATTCCTTTTTGAACCCCTTCAACGACTTCCTCATCTTCCAATTCCACTTTGTCCAGTCCGGAGCCTGCTCCTTTGTCTAATTTACTTTCATCGAGAACATAACTGACAAAAGACACTTTGGTTTTGTTCAAGCCCAGCGGTTGAACCAGGTTTACCGATAGTCCCCAAGGGTAAAAATTAAACATCATATTTGGGAATACCCAATAGTAATAAGCTGCTACTTTTTTTCCAAAATCTGGATGGTTTTCAGGCAGATCAAAAACCTCTTCTGTGCCTTCCGCATAACCTATTTGAAGATTGCAATAGTCATAAAGTACGGTATCATAACTTCCATAGTCAAGAACTGCATCCAAATCTTCATGTACGAACGGAATGTGAAACCCCTCTAGGTAGTTATCGCAGTAGAGCGCCCAATGTGTATCAACAAAATAATCTTTACCCCTACTTTTATCTAATTTGAAATCTTTTATAGGTAAAAACCCCGTACGTTCTTTCATGGCATCAATGACCCGTTGAAAATCAAAATCTGGATTAAGACCGGCAAACAAAAGAGGTCCCCATTTTTGCAAAGGAAATTGATGCAAATCATCACAAGGTCTCGGAAAATCAGCAGCTTCCTTAAATTCGGGCATATGTTCAAAGTTGCCATTCAGACCAAATCTTCTACCATGATAACCACAAATCAGTTTTTTGATTTTTGAAGTTTCTTTTACTACCAAATTACCTCGGTGGGTACAAACGTTACTTAAACAATTGATGGTTTTTTCAGTGTCACGAGTGAGCACCATAGGCTCGGTAAGAAACTTATCTAAGAGGATAAACGGATGGACTTGTTGCGGAGCGGTAACTTGAGATTCATCACCGATCCATTGCCATGACTTATAAAATATTTTTTCTCTAATGGCTTCAAAAACCTCAGGATTTCGATAGAAGGAAGCCGGTAGCGTTTCAGCTTTTGAAATATCAGGGTCAATATGAAATTTTTGTAGCACCAGTGATAGTTTTTGTACATTTAAAATTATGGATTTCTTTTTGATAACCGGCTATACTAAATGAAACAAGAACAGTCGCCCAAAAAACTGGGGTTGTGGATGAGCACCTCATTGGTCATAGGAAACATGATTGGGGCAGGAGTTTTTTTAATGCCGGCGGCACTGGCCGCATATGGAGGCATAAGCATTTTTGGTTGGCTTTTTTCTGCGGTGGGGGCACTATTATTGGCCATGTTGTTTAGCAGGTTAAGTAAGCTTGTTAAAGATAAGAATGGAGGGCCCTATGTATACACAAAAGAAGGAATTGGTGATTTTGCAGGTTTCTTGGTGGCCTGGGGATATTGGATATCAACATGGGTGGCAAATGCTGCCATAACAATTGCCTTTGTAAGTGCACTAAGTGTATTCTTTCCAATACTTGAAACAAATGCTGTTTATGCAGTTTTACTGGGCCTAGCGACCATTTGGTTTTTAACCTGGGTGAATTCAAAAGGAGTACGGGAATCTGGTAGAATGCAAGTAGTTACTACCCTTTTGAAGTTGATTCCATTAATACTTGTAATTATTGGTGGGATCTTCTTTTTCAACGCTGATAATTTCATTCCGTTTAATCCTGGCACGGAAACCAATATGGGAGCCATTGCCATCACGGCAACCATGACCTTATATGCTTTTTTAGGTGTAGAAAGTGCAACGGTGCCCGCCGGGAATGTTGAGAACCCTGATAAAACAATCCCTAAGGCGACAATGTTGGGTGCCATCATTACTACTTTAGTTTATATTTTGAGTACAGTTGTTATAATGGGAATGATACCTTCCGACATATTATCAAAATCACCAGCCCCATTTGCAGATGCTATGGATATTATTGCCGGAAGGTGGGGTCGAAATTTGGTAGCCGCTGGAGCTGCAATAGCTGCTTTTGGTGCGTTGAATGGTTGGATATTGATTCAAGGTCAAATAGCAATGGCAACCGCAAAAGACGGTTTATTTCCTCGGATGTTCAAAAGAGAAAATAAAAAGGGAGTCCCTGCCCTAGGTATGATTGTAGGAAGTATATTAACATCGACTATAATGTTAATGAATTATTCTGACGGATTGGTTGAACAATTCAAATTCATCATCCTACTTACTACACTGTGTTGTCTAATACCGTATTTGTTTTCAACAGCCTCCTATGTTTTGATATTATCAAAGAGGAAATTGCCGAACCTTAAGTGGTTACCTGAGGTAATTTTGTCGGGCCTTGCCTTCATATATTCTCTATGGGCCATATATGGTGCTGGTGAGAAAGCCGTATTCTGGGGTTTTTTATTACTGCTGGCCGGTATTCCCTTTTACGTATGGATGAAATATAGAAACACTATAAAGAAATAGTACTTAGCATGAAATACACGTACCAATCAGAATACCTTCCATTGGCCTCGGTTTATATCAAAACAGCGGCTGAAGCTTTCGTTGATTCGTCTAAATTAGAATCCGAATGGGAACGCCTGAATTATTTGACCAAGCCTGATTTGTTAGCATCCAAAATCGAGTACATTGCTTTTGAAAATATTTTAAAAAATGAAGGCGTAGACATCAGTTATTTTCCAATGGATAAGCAATTGTCTTTGGATAGTATGTATTGTAGAGATGCCTCAATCGCAACGGATTATGGAATGTTGATTTGCACAATGGGGAAAGATGAAAGAAGACTGGAACCAGAAGCACAACGAAGAGCATTTTTGGACAATGGCATTCCCATATTAGGAGCCATTCAGGCACCTGGTACTTTAGAAGGTGGAGATGTTGCCTGGTTAAATGAAAAAACCTTGGCAGTTGGGCATACCTACAGAACCAATTTAGAGGGAATACGACAACTGAAGGCTTTATTGGTTCCTCATGGAGCAGAGGTGATAGTTGCTGATTTACCGCACTATCGCGGAGTGCAAGATGTATTCCACCTAATGTCCATTTTGAGTCCGGTTGATAAGAATTTAGCGGTAGTTTATTCCCCATTGATGCCAATAGGGTTTAGAAACCTATTATTGAATATGAATTATGAACTTGTTGAGGTGCCCGATGATGAATTTGAAAGTATGGGCTGCAACGTATTGGCCATTGGTCCGAGAAAATGCGTAATGGTCGAGGGTAATCCAAAAACTCAAAGAGCACTTGAAAAAGCAGGTTGCGAAGTGATTACCTACAAGGGTCTAGAGATTAGTGTTAAAGGAGGGGGAGGCCCAACTTGTTTGACCAGGCCCTTAAAACGCTTATTGTAAAAGTCACATCTTTAAGTAGAAATCTTTGGTAAGTTCAATGTACTTTTTGGTATAAACGTGTCGCTTTATTTCAATGGTCAACTCCTCTTCCAAAATATCACCTTCTTTAAAACTGAATTCCAATAAACTTCTTTTTATTTCTGCGGATGGATTTCCTTTAACCCTCAAAATTCTTTTGGGAAATAATCTAAAGGAAGCGGCCAATTTTATAAAATCCGATTCTTCCTTAAAAGGAATTATGGTGGAAAAAAGACCGCCTAAAGAAAGTAGTTCTGAAACTCCCTCCAGTAATTCATCAAAAGGCAAAGATTGGTTCTGTCTGGCATTATCTCGAGAAGTATTTCCACTTGAAACATCTTCTGAATAAAACGGAGGATTGGAAATAATTAACTCATACTTTTCCTCTATTTCTTCCATAAACTCATCCAATCCCGCATGGAAACAAAAGAGTCTATCAGCCCAAGGGGACGCTTCAAAATTCTCCACGCATTGCTCATAAGCATCTTCGTCGATTTCAAAAGCTTCAATATTTTCTGCAAGGCTTCTTTGCGCTAACATTAAAGATAGTAATCCTGTGCCAGCGCCAATATCAAGAATTGCGTTTGGTTGATGCTCGAGTGATGTCCAAGCTCCAAGAAGAACCCCATCAGTGCCGATTTTCATAGCACATCGGTCTTGATGGATTGTAAATTGTTTGAATTTGAAAGGTTTGCTCATTCTAATCTTCCGGGTTCTCTTGTTTCCGAACCTTCCAATTCCAGCAACGAGTCCCCTAATCGAGAACGCATATCATTTGCCAGTAATTTGATTCTTTCTACTACATCCTGATTTTCTTCGGCAACATTCGTTGTCTCACTGATATCATTGACCACATCGTATAATTCAATTTCCTCCAAGTCTATCATTCTGTAATCTCCGGGCAATCCATCCTTGCCTAATTCTTGTCCGTTCATGGTGCGATAACGATGCGGAAAGTATAATTTCCATTTGCCATAGCGTACTCCGAAAAGTTCGTTTACGCGATAATAAAAGAAGTAGGCCTCCTGCGGACCTTCTTTGGATTCACCCGTCAACACTTTCCAGACACTTTTACCATCTATGGTTTTCTTTGGAAGTTCGGCCTTAGTGATTTCCGCTATGGTGGGAAGCATATCAATAGCCATTATCGGATTATCAATAACAGTACCTGTTTCCAATCCATCGGGATATTTCATGATAAAAGGCTCACGCTGACCACCTTCCCAAGCGGTACCTTTTCCTTCCCGAAGTGGATAGGCACTTCCGGCGTGATTGCCGTATGATAACCACGGACCATTATCCGAAGTGAAAATAACGATGGTGTTTTCTTCCAGTCCGTTTGCTTTTAAAGCTTTTAGAATTTCTCCAACCGACCAATCGATTTCCATAATGACATCTCCATATAATCCCCTGTTTGATTTCCCCCTGAACTTGTCTGACACAAATAAAGGTACATGTGGCTGTGGATGCGGTACATATAGAAAGAACGGATTGTCTTTGTTTCGATTGATGAAATCAACACTTCGCTCCGTTATTTGTGTGGTCAGTTGCGATTGTTCGAGAAGGGTATCTACTATGATTTCGTTTTCGTACAATGGCAAATCTGGGAAATTGAAAACAGGTCCCTGTTGTGGGTGAAAAGGCCACATATCATTTGAATAAGGAATACCGAACCATTCATCAAAACCGTGACGGGTAGGAAGAAATTTCTCATGATGCCCCAAATGCCACTTACCATAAATCGCTGTTTTATAGCCTTTGTCCTTGAGCATTTCAGCTATTGTAGTTTCTGACGAATTCATGCCATGTGTATTGTTTGGTCCCAACGCATTGTGAATACCTATGCGGTTGGGATAGCAACCCGTGAGTATTCCCGCGCGTGATGCGGAACACACTGCTTGGGCCGAATAATAGCTTGTAAGCTTGAGGCCGTCTGCAGCCATCTGATCCAAATTCGGGGTGGCAATATCATCAGCACCGAAAACGCCAACATCTTGATACCCTTGGTCGTCAGTAAAAATCAGGACAACGTTAGGGGGTAATTGGGTCTTTTCAATTTCGGCTTCTTTTTTATGCTCTTTACAAGAACAAAGACAAATCAAAAGAATGAAAGAAAGAATGGGTTTCATTGTAGTTAGCATTGTATGTGGATTAAAGATACTGCAAAAAGCAACTTTTTGTGTTTAGATTCTGCTTTAGAATAAATATTGTACATTGAAATGGTATAAGATTTGAAAATCAAAAAGAGCTATTCCATGAAAAGTAACAACCACAATCCAGGTCGGAGAAAGTTTATTTCAAAATCAACCCTTGCGACTGCAGGCATTGCTTTGACAGGTCCGCAGCTTTTTAGTGCCCCATCGATTTTAAAACAATATAAGAAGCCTAATTCTTTTATTAATGGAGTGCAGATAGGAGTCATAACCTATTCATTTAGAAGTATGGAAGATCAGAGTGCGGAAGCTACTTTAAAGTATATTTTGAATAGTGGAATAAATGCTATTGAACTCATCGGAGATCCAGCTGAGACTTTTGCCGGAAGACCAGATAATCCAATTGATATGGCAAAAATGTGGACGTTACGGGGGAAAAGACGGGATGGAAAAATTACAGCAGAAGAAGAGAAGGAACTCGTAGAAATGACCGCTCAACTAGAGGCATATAAAAAGCAGGTATCAGCATGGCGAATGAATGCTGATATGGATAAGTTTGTCCAATTCCGTAAGATGTACAATGATGCTGGTGTAAGCATTTATGCCTTCAAGCCAAGAAATACTTTTGGAAAAGATAATTCCGATGCTGATATTGAATGGGGTATGAAGGTTGGAAAGATTTTAGGAGCAAGTCATGTAACGGTAGAACATCCGAGTGATGATGCTCATACCATGCGATTGGGTGCTCTGGCAAAAAAGAATGGAATTTATGTTGGATACCATGGTCATGAGCAGCAAACCCCGACCTTGTGGGACACTGCTTTGGAACAATCGGAATACAACGCACTTAATTTGGATTTGGGTCACTATGTTGCCGCTGGCAATTCAAAACCTTTGGAAATAATTATAGCCAAGCACGATCGTATTAAGAGTATGCATCTAAAAGATCGTCAAACCCCTGAACGTGATAAAGGAAATCTTTCATGGGGGCAGGGAGATACACCCTTAGCGGAAGCACTGCAATTAATGAGGAATAATAAGTATAACTACCCTGCGACCATTGAACTCGAATATAAGGTGCCCGAGGGTTCAAACGCAGTCAATGAAGTCAAAAAATGTTTGGAGTTTTGTGAGCAGGCGTTGAAATAGGATTTCTAGGATAAATATAGATTTACTAGGCCTTCCGGAGTGGTCACATGAATGGTTTTGTTTTTACGGTTCACTTTGGTGATGATGTTATCATTGATGGGAATCAATACCTGTTTGTCTTCTTTTAATATTTCGAAAAGAGCTTGAGAAGTTGTGTCGTTTACACTCTGAATGACCCCAATGTCTCCATGAACATCATCTATGACCGTGAAGCCGATAACCTCGTGAAAGTAGAATTTGTTACCTTCTAGTTCTGGTAAAAACGATAAGGGTAAATAGAGTTCAGACCCCATAATCTTATCGGCATCGTCTTCCGAATTAACTTCTTCAAAATCGATACGTAAAAGTAAAGATTTATGCAGTCGACATTTCGTAATAAAAAATGGAACCAGATTATTGCGTAGTGCAATAAAAACTGATTCCATGTTATCGTACAGTTCGGGTTCATCGGTATCTATCTTTACGAGTACCTCACCCCTAAAACTATATTTCGAAACGATTTTGCCTAGGTAGAAACAGTCTTCCTTTCGCATCGTCTCTAAAGTATATTACTCCTCTTCCGAAGATGCTGCTGGTGCAGTTTCTTCTTTTGTTTCCTCAGTAGTTGCTGGTTCTTCGGCAACTTCTGCTACGGCAGGAGTT
Source organism: uncultured Maribacter sp. (assembly GCA_964614665.1). Lineage (GTDB taxonomy): Bacteria > Bacteroidota > Bacteroidia > Flavobacteriales > Flavobacteriaceae > Maribacter_C. The sequence goes on along the minus strand of CAZTLZ010000119.1, from coordinate 544 downwards.
TCTTCAACTACTGCTTCTACAACTTCTTCAGTAGCCGCTTCTACCACCTCGCCTTCTGCTTCTGCAGTTTCTCCTTCAGCAGCCTCAGGTGCTTCGGGTAATTCAGCTTCTGCAGCTGCAATAGCACGTTTTTCGCTTACTTCTTTTTCAGCTTTCAAGGCAGCAGCTTTGGCTTCGGCTTTTGCTTTGTCCAATCCACCGATTTTATCCGCAACGGCTTTTTCTTTTTCAGCCAACCAAGCAGCGAACTTTTCTTCAACTTGCTCTTCGGTCAAAGCGCCTTTGCGAAGCCCACCCAATAAGTGGTGTTTCAACATCACACCTTTGTACGACAAGATAGCTCTTGCTGTATCAGTAGGTTGTGCTCCATTCTGCAACCATTGAACAGAGTTGTCAAGATTTAATTCGATTGTTGCTGGGTTGGTATTAGGATTGTAGATTCCTAATTTCTCCAAGAATTTACCATCTCTTTTTGCTCGTGCATCTGCAGCAACGATCCAATAAAATGGTTTTCCTTTTTTTCCGTGTCTTTGTAATCTAATTT
>CAZTLZ010000118.1:0-11019 GCA_964614665.1 uncultured Maribacter sp. | reverse complement strand
TCGGGCGAATCTCCATCCATAGAAAAAATAGATTCGGTGATAATATAAACATCTGCATTCTCATTATCAGGAATTGCTTTTCGGCTACGCTCAATGCCCTCTTTTAAATCTCCTAAATCATTATGCTTGAACTTGTAGCTTTTGGCATTACCCATTTTGATTCCATCCCTAATGCTAGCATGAATTAGCTCGTCATAAAAAACAATATCATTACGTTGCGGAACTGCACTTAAAAAACCAATGTTCGCGTCATACCCTGAATTAAAAATCAAGGCGCTTTCAACTTGGTGAAAATTGGCTAAATAGTTTTCCAATTCTTGGAATAAGGTATGATTCCCGGAAATTAAACGAGAACCGGTTGCTCCATTTTGTGAAATACCTTTGCTTAAGAGATACTGAAAAGTATTGGCATAAATATCCTCATTAGTACCAAACCCTAAATAGTCATTGCTTGAAAAGTCGATTAAATTACTTGACGAGGGTAAACTTCTGATTGAGTTGTTCACCTTCCTTTCCTGTAATTTTCTTTCTAGTTTTTTGGGGAAATTGGGCATGGCCTAAAGGTAAGGCATACGAAGAAAAAAAAGGAAATAACATACAGGGTAAAAATTAAATTGAAAATACAATAGCTCAGTAGTAAGGCGGTAAGAATTTAATTACGCAATAATAACTCTTCTCTAGATGAACCCTGTAGATACTTTTATAACAAAATTCGGCGTGCAGTTCATCGAAAAGTTTAAATTTAATCGACCATTTCACTTATTTTTAAGAATTCAACCATTAACCATTTGCCTAGACTAATCATCCCCTTTATGTTGCTCTGCACCATTGGATTTTCGCAAAGTATCAACTTTGACCAACTGGGCAAGGAAAAATGGCTGCGCTACAATGGAGGGGTAGCTGCAAATGCGGTCTACTACGATGGCACTGCAAACCGACAGAATCTTACCTATTTTCTAACAGGAAATCTGAATTTCAATATTGCCGGAGTATATAATATCCCATTGTCCTTTACCTATTCTAATCAAGACTTTAATTTTCAGAATCCTTTTAAATTTAATCGTTTGAGTTTTCATCCTTCCTACAAATGGGCCACTGCCCATATCGGCGATGTGAATATGACCTTTTCACCTTATACGCTGGCAGGGCATCAATTCACAGGGGGAGGATTCGATTTGAATCCAGAAGGCAAATTTCAAATTAGTGGTATGTATGGCCGACTATTGCGGGCTACGGAATACAATGCTGATGAACCTCAAGCAATTACCACATACAACAGAAAAGGATACGGACTGAAAACGGCTTATGATTTCGATTTTATGAAACTAGGGCTAATTCTATTCAAGGCCGAAGATGACGAAACTTCTTTGGAAAACCCCTTTCCGGTTGAGCTAGGACTGGGCCCAAAAGAAAATGCCGTCATTTCATTTGAATCGGAATTCAGACTTTTCGACAAAGCACAAATTCGAATAGAGTATGCTATTTCAGGGGTAACCGAAGATACCCAACTGACAGACCCTAGGGCAGAAAGCGGAATACTCTCATTTTTACTTGATGAGAATATCAGTACCAATTACTACAATGCATTGAATGCTTCATTCAATTATCCTGCAGGAAACGGAACAATCGGCGCCGGCTACGAACGTATCGACCCAAACTACAAAACCCTAGGCGCTTATTATTTCAATAATGATTTGGAGAATATAACAGTAAATGCAAGCCAATCGCTATTTGAGAACAAATTAAATTTGAGTGTCAATGCCGGTTTGCAGCAGGATAACCTTGATAATGCCAAAACATCGGACCAGCAACGTATTGTGAGTTCAATAAATGCCAATTACAACGCTTCGGAACGTTTGGGAATTAACGGCTCTTACTCTAACTTTCAATCATACACCAATATTCGAGACCAATTCGATTATATAAATCAAGTAGGTGAGTTTGACAACGTTGATACCTTGAACTATCGCCAAATATCACAAAATGCCAATTTAGGTCTCAATTACATCCTAAAGAAAACAGAGACAAAACAACATTCTACAAATCTTAATTTAGTATATCAAAATTCAACCAACCAACAAGAGGGTGAAACTATTGAAGGCGGTGAGAACCAATTTTATAATGGAATGGCCGGCTATACGCTAGGCTATCCAGAGCGAGCCCTAAATATATCTTTGGCTGCAAATGTATCATACAATACTATTGCTGAAGATGACAATATGACCTTAGGGCCTACCCTATCTATAGGAAAACAATTTTTCGACAAGCAGTTACGTACGAATTTTTCTAGTTCATATAATTCCTCTTTTACCAATGGAGAGCAACAGAGTGATGTATTGAACTTTCGATTGGGGAGCAGTTATATGTGGTTAGAAAAGCACAATCTTAATTTGAATTTCTTAATGCTTTTTAGAAATTCAACCTTAAATACAGGTCGTGACTTGACCGTTACTTTTGGCTATAGTTACGCCTTTGATAATTTTAAACTAAATCTCAAAAAAGGAGAGCGAATTTCTAAAGAAAGTACTTCTTCAAATAATGACCGAATTCTCAGCTTTAGATATCGAAATGTATCGTATAGCGGAACCATTCCCGAAGTAAACGAGCAATTGACAAATGTTTTCGGAAGTTCGCAATTTGCAACTATTCCACAGTTTAAAAAAGATGAGTTAACAATTCTTCTAGCAACTACCAAGGAGCAGAAAAAAGAAGACCGTTATAAAGAAAACGCACTGGTCTTCTTATCAGAATTATACGAATATGGGGATTTTCAAAGTATCTATGATGATGCGTTGTTTGCAGCTATTGAACGTATTAAAGAAGATATGCGCAAAATCGATATGGTTTTGGAAAACAGCTTTGTGCAAACCAAAGTAAAAATAGATGCCCATCGCTTAACTAAATACCCCGATGCCAAAAATTCAACGGAAACAGAATGGACAGTTTATAAGAACCTTGTTGGCGAGCATGAAGAACGACAACTGAAATTAGTGGGTCACCGTTGGATGGAAGATCGCTTTGCTAGATTCAATACGCTAGATGATATTACCCAGGCTACAAGTTATTTAAGGGAGTTTAAAGACCTTACATCTACGAAGTCGTACCAGATGTATGATAAAACCAGTGACGTCAATGAATTGGGCCGCTATTTAGAAAAGGGGATTATCGATTTTTATTACAAAAAATCATTGAACATTGTCAACCCTGAGAGTTTTGAATTGCGTTATATAAATAAGAACTAGATAGATTATTGCGAAGTACGAAAAACACTATGAATAGAATTTTAAACATGGTTAGAAATCTGTTTTCCTTTACAGGAAAAACATGCCTCATAGTACTTTTTACGCTATGCTCTATTCATACCTTTGCCCAAAATTTCCCGGTTCAAGTAGTAACACAAACACTACCGCCCGCTCCGATCTACATATCAAACTATGCAGATGCCAGCACGGTTAGTAGTCCCTTGCGAGTTCAAATAGCTTTAAACGATTTTGAAATTTCAAATCGTGAAATTCGATTGAAAACCTATTTCACCGGAAGCGGACTCTCCTTTCAAAGTAATGATATTGTAGTCGGTGCGAGCCCCTTATTTTTAGAAGGTGGTACCCCCTTAGTACTTACCAATGTAGAATTGGCACCTTATTTTGAGTTCAACAACATAACAGGTATCAATGCGAATCAATATGGCAATGCAATACCAGAAGGTGCATATCAGTTCTGTGTTGAAGTTTATGATGTATTGACCGGCAGTAGACTTTCAAATAAAACATGTGCGGTCAGTGTTGTGTTTCAGAATGAGCCTCCCTTTTTGGTACTACCAAGAAATAAGGTTAATGTAGACGAAGTCAACCCACAGTATATTGTTTTTCAATGGACTCCACGTAGCATTAATGTCAGTAATGTGGAGTATGAACTCAGTTTAGTTGAAATTTGGGACTCGCAAGTAGATCCGCAACAGGCATTCTTGAGTTCGCCGCCCGTTTTTCAGACCTCAACCTCAGCGACTACCTATGTATATGGCCCTTCGGATCCATTGCTGCTATCTGGAAAAAACTACGCCTGGCGGGTACAGGCCAAGGCCAAACAGGGCATTGAAGAAATCGGACTCTTTAAAAATCAAGGTTATAGTGAGATTTTTTCCTTTAGTTATGCTGGTAGTTGCGATTTACCAATAGGCATAAACCACGAAGTCAAAGGCAGCACCAATGCCAATATTTTTTGGGATGATTTTAGTACTGAGATTCCTGAATTTACGGTTCGCTACCGACAAAAAAATGTTCAAAACGCAGAATGGTTTTTGGCAAAGTCTACATTCAACGATTTGACTATTTGGAACCTTAAGGCAGGCACCACCTATGAATACCAACTGAGTAAAAATTGTGGTATCACACAAAGTGATTGGAGCTTTACCAAGGAGTTTACTACAGCCTTAGAATTCGAAGAAGAAAGTGTGCTGGACTGCGGTGTTTCGCCAGATATCAATTTAACCAATATGCAACCCTTGGCTAGCATTGGCTCAGGTGCAACCTTTAAGGCCGGTGATTTTCCGGTAAAAATTCTAGAGGTAAGCGGTGGCAATGGTCGATTTACCGGTAAAGGCTATGTCACACTACCCTATTTAAAGAATATAAAGGTTGCTGTTGAATTCACCAATATCTTAATCAATACTGATCAAGAAATGGCAGAAGGTTCCGTTCAGACTGCTTATGATGCTGATTGGGGTAATATATTGGATACCGGTGATGTGGTAGACGTAGTCGAAGATATTGGTGATGTTTTTACTGGAGGAGATAATGTTGACTACGAAGTAGACTTCGAAATAAATTCGGTCAATGATATTAAAATCGAAGATGGTGAAATTATCATTACGGGGCCAAATGGGGAAACCAAGACCTATGATCACGATGAAGGCGATACCTATCAAATAAAAGATGCTAGTGGTGGCACGTATAACGTTGATGAAGATGGCAACATCACCAAAGGTGCCGAGGCAGCGGAAGGTGGTGAAGCTACTGCACAAAATACAGATGGTATTTCAGGGGGAAGCGGTACTCCAGATGCCCCTTCAGTAAATGAAATAACGGCTAGTGGCGTAACAGTAGTTTTCAAAAAGTCTTCGAATACCAAATATGACCTGGATATTGCAGATAGCGATTTTGAACGCACGAAGTACCCAAAAGCGCAATCACCCAGTGGTACAGATTATTATCCCGTTCACAAAGCGGTTGTTAATGGACAAACTGATGAATTTCTTGCTGAAATTTCCATTTCAAATTCAAATATCAGCATTGACGATCTAATTGTAAAAACGGTCTCTGGGTCAAAAATAGATTCCCGTAAGGAAGGGAGTTCTAACCTAATCATTAGTGTAAAAGGAGTCAATAGTTACCGAAGCGAAGAAGCCATAGTGACTTACGTGGATGAAGAAGGTAAATACAAAATAGCAGCTAGTTTCTTTATTCACCACATCAAACAACAAGAATTGGTGAATGTGGTTGTGGTTTCGGTAAATGGAACAGCGCAATTGGCAAACCTAGAGCAAGAGTTGAACGGTATTTTTGGAAAAGTAGGTGCGCAATTTAGAGTCTCAACGGACACTTTTAATCTTCAACCTGCAGATTGGGATGATAATAACAACGGTAAATTAGATTATGATGGCAGTGGACTCTTATCTGATTACCCACAAGAGCTAAAGAACATACAACAAAAGTACAAGCAGAACAATCCTAATTGGGATGCTAAGGCCTACCATTTGTTCTTATTGCCCAATAATATTTCGCTTACCAAACCTCTAAGCGGCTTTATGCCCAAAACCCGACAATGGGGTTATATTTTCAATGCGCATACGAATGACGTCCTAGAAAACAAATCATCTCAGAATCTTGTGGCAGCGCATGAGTTAGGTCACGGGGTGTTTAAGTTAGCACACCCATTTCAGAACGATGAAAATAAAAGTGGTAGTGGTAGCAATTGGCTCATGGATTACAATAATGGAGACCAATTGCCTTATGCTCATTGGGCTGCCATGAGCGACGAGAGCCTTCAATTGTTTTTGTTTCAGGATGAGGAGGATAGTGAATTTGCAGGAAGTTATATGATAACCCCTGATTTAAAATTAAGTTTCATTCATGATACATCAACTCTCTACGCCGATTCGGATTTGTCAAAAGTCCCAGCAGGAACGTTACCAGGATTCACACAACTGAAAAATAAAACTCAAGTACATTATAGATGGAAAGATGGAAAATACAGGAATAAGCTAAATGATTCGGATATATATCCGCACACAATAATACAGTCTCTTTCTGACGACAAGAAAATAAATCTCTTTTATAATTCTGAAGCTGAATGTGGGTTGAAAAGATATATACCTCTCGAATACAAGCAAATTAAGGAATATGGGCTAACGGCCGTTGGAATATTAAATACCGTAAACAAGTTCAAGTCAAGCTCTAAAGTTATCAAATGTGCTACTCAATTGAACGAATCCAATGAATGGGCTGAATTGTCTACAACCATCGACTGTAATTCTTCATCCATCAATAATACTCTGGCAGAAAATTTAAATGCGATTTATAAGATTACTGCGCAAACTTCTTCTTCTGAGGCTAATCGTATTCTACAAGAAAATTATTCTGCCTGTTTATTTGAAAATCTAGGTTTTGAACAAAGAATTCTGTTATTGAATATCTTTCTCAAAGACGACTCTAGTATAGATGATTCTGACTGGGAGTTTAGCTCTGGTATTCTTCCAAGTAGTGATAAGTTCTTTATCCCAAGCTTGTTTTTAACTGTTCCAGTTACTGACAGGGTAAGATTGTTGAAAGAAGGGGTAATGAAAAACAACTATGAATGGCTTAGATCATTGTATAGTAAAAGTACAGGCCTTGCCAATAATGATATTGAATTTATAGATGTTTTTCCAATTTTTATGAATATTGGAAATTGGGCTTCTAGTAATTTACAGGCATTTAGAGATGATAATATTCTTACTGAAATAACAGGTCTCACCTTTGACGACATTGAAGGGTTCTCATCGTTTACCTATTCCCCAGGATTACAGCCTTATCTTTTAGGAGCCCCAGATGCCGAAACAGTATTAAATAGTGGGAATCAAACCGAAACTATTGTTTTAAGAGCTTCTGCTGATATACTAAATAATGGAAGAATTGGATTACTTAATAACTACCTAGTCAAAGATAATAGGGCCCTTGTTTCTACTCCTGGGAATAGTAACAGGCGAGATGGATACTTTACCTATAACCAAACTTACTCCCCCTTCGAACCCATAGTGATAATTGCAGGAAAAGCTGATAATCCGTTCGGTTTACAAACTGGTCAGGAAGTAATTGTGCCAGCTATTGTGGCACTCAGCTACCAACAACTAATTAGAGATAAAAAATCGGAGGAAGACCTTCGCGTTTTCGGAAACATTTTGATGATAGGCGGTGGCATTGTAGCTGCACCATTCTCTGGCGGAACTTCATTATTGGCCGTAGCATCTACAATAGCCGCTGGTGGCGCTGTCGTTGGTTCTATAGACTTGGTAATTCAAAGCAACCAAAATATTGATAAAACCAGTGATTTATATCAGGCTTGGGATACTTTCTACACAGCATATGGCATTATGGATGCCGGAGCCGGACTTGCTAGCGGGGGAGTGGGCGCGTACAATGCTTTGCGAAGCGTGAATCTGGTAAAATCTTATAATAGATTTAATGCCGCATATAAACTAGCAAAGGCGGATGCAAAAGCTGTTTTGAAAAACGATTTTGACGCCTTAAAAAATATAATAAAAGGAATAAGTGTAACAGAGGATCTTGATATCACAAATTTCTACACCGTAGATAGAGCTTTGGAGTCGAAAAATTTAATTACCCAAGGCAATTTAATGCAATACAGTGCTGGGGCTACTTTAGACGAAGTTTCAGCCATTCATCGTTACACAGTAAATAATTTTGAGTTAACCGTTGCGGCATATACCTCGAGTTACTCCAAAATTCAACAGTCATGGATTAACTTAATCAAAGCAGGTTTAAGTAAAATGAGAAATACGAAAGTATTCATCGGCAAAGTTTATCGAGGAAGTAATTTAGATGCATCCAAACTTCAACGCTATCTTGATGCTTGGAATTCCCCGTCAAAAACTATTTCCGAACCTCCTTTTCTTTCTTGTACTAAAAACCCGTTGGTAGCTGATGACTTCATTTTAAGGTTTGGAAAGGATAAACCAAATAGCATTGAGGTTACTTTTGAAATTAATAGCAAAACTGGGGTTGATATAGACGACATTTCGGACTATGGCAAAAATTTACAGCCAACTAGACACAATGACTATCTAATTCAAGAAGAAGTATTATTAGAAGGGAATCTTAATTATAGAATTGATGGCATTCTTGAGCCAACAATTAACCCTAGTAATGGGAAACAACAGTATACAATTATAATGACCGAAATATGAGCTTTAAAGAATTAACCATCGAAGAAATAAATGCTCTTAGCAGTATTGCTCGTCGGCATTATCTGAACGCCTTAAGGTTACAAAATGAAGAAACTTCCTTGCAAGATTGGAATGGGAAGACATGGAAGGAAAAGAAAAATACGGTTTTCTCAGAATATGCGTATAAAATCAACAAAAGAGGTATGGAAGATATTACTTTGGAAGAAGAGATAAATTTTGCGCTTAAAAACAAACCTAATGAAAAGACCCATTATGTTACTCCTCTAGTAAAACAATATCATTCGAGATTACGAAACGAAAAGTTTACATTTTTTTGGGAGACGAGCTCGCCTTTTTCTCAATGGTATAAATCCTCATTTACGGCCCCAACCTTAATGATTGAAGGCTTAAAAAATGAGAATAAGTTAGACATTCAAAAGAAAAAAGATATTCTAGATAATAGATTCCCCAATGAAATTCAGGAATATTCTTCAGCCGAGCAATTTATGATGTACCATAAAGCTATGATATTTTTAGATAGAGAAAGTGCTCAAAAAATAATGTCAAGCAATGATGTGAGAGAGATTAAAAAAATTGGTAGACTGGTAGCTAATTTTGATGAGAATATTTGGAAATATTATAGGAGTGGAATTGTGTATGAAGGAAATAAAGCAAAATTCTCTCAAAACGAGGAATTAAAAAAAAGCTTGTTTTTGACAAAAGGAACAACCTTAGTAGAAGCATCCCCAAATGACAAAATTTGGGGAATAGGCCTTATTGCAGAAAATTCCATGGCAAAATTAAGGAATACGTGGAACGGCTTAAACCTCCTAGGTGAAATTCTAACAAAGGTCAGAGTTGATTTATTTGGCAGTTATTAATAAAAAAATATGTTTAAAAATAAATTATATTTCATATTCTATTTGTGTTGCAGTCTCCTCTCGGCAAACTCAGGAAACTCTTCTTTAATAACTTCGTTAGAGTTTCCAATAGCGACAGTCGCAGCTTCAAAAGACACTCTAACAACCAAAAAATCAGACACAACCAACAACCATCAACCAGCAACTAGGAACCCCCTAATGGCCCGCTGGCAAAAAGAAAAAGAGGCAAAAAAAGTAACGCCTGCAATAGTTACAGATAAAAAATTCAAAAGTTTTCCTGAACTTGATAATTATACCAACAATGTATACCTGCCCCCTAGCAATGGTAAGGCAGAATTTACTCCAGAATATGTACAAAGCCTTTTTAAGGTAGATAATAAAACCCAAGAGGTTTTAGATGCCGGTGCTGAGGTGATGGCTATTATCGAGCAAAATCAGCGCTTTATTGATATCATCACTGGGCAAGAAGTGATTGAATTACCTGTTGGCATCAAACAAGATATTTCTGATAACTCCTATATCACTTTGGGCATTATCAGTATGGAGTACCACCCGAACTATACGGTGGTGGATATTTTCGCCAAAGTAAAATTAGGTGAATTAAATGCCGAACTTTTCTTTGGTGCCAATGATGTAAAAATTTCACGTGAAGGTGGTATTTATGATGAGGCGAGATTGAACTTGCTAGCAGATTTTCCCGTAGGTCAAAACGGTGGGCAATGGCTACTCACGTTTAAAGGTGGTCTGAATGAACAAGGAGGTGGTGATGGTCAAACATACATAACTATCAATTGTGAAGGTAAGATCAAAGAAATGGCTTTTAATGCCGATGTGCGCATTGCCAAAAGCGTTGCCGTGCCACTTAATGAAGATGGCACCCTTAAATATCCTGGGAAAGTTACTCCTGGCACGGGAGAAAACCCTGCTGGTAATGATAGTTATGTAGGTGCCAATTTCGCTATAAAAGCAGCTGGACTAGAAGACTTGTTGATTGAGTTAGATCTTCCACATTTTGAATTAAAAGCCTTACCCAATTGGGGCTTTAAAATGGAGCAAACGGTGTTCGACCTCAGCGATACAAAAAATGCCGAGGGTATGGTCTTTCCAGACATCTACCGCAACCAAGGGCTATTACAGGGCAACGATAACCTGTGGCGTGGTTTTCATGCGAAAGAGGTAAAGGTTACACTGCCCCCTGAATTCAAAAAGAAAGGTTCCGAAAAACGAATTTCCATTGGGGCGAAAGACTTGTTCATTGACAACTTCGGGGTCTCTGGTGATTTCTATGCGACCAATGTACTCGACATCAATGAAGGTGATGCTAGCAAATGGCAGTTCTCAGTCGACGAAATCAATATAGACCTTAAAGTAAATCGTTTTATAAAAGCTGGTTTTAAAGGTGAGATTGTATTACCGATTAGTGAAAACGACGCATCTGGAAAAGGCCAATTAGGCTATGAAGGCATCATTTCAGCTGATCAATATTATTCGGTACAAGTAGATATTAATGACGATGTCGATTTTAGCATTTTCAAGGCCAAAGGCAAATTGCAACGCGGTTCTTACATCAAACTTGAAGTGGAGAACAATCGCTTCTACCCAGAAGCAAATCTAACTGGGCAGATGGCATTTAATGCGAAACAAGAGAGTCAATTGAATGGAAATATTTCGTTTGGAACCAATTTGAGTCCATTAAAA
>CAZTLZ010000117.1:0-11136 GCA_964614665.1 uncultured Maribacter sp. | reverse complement strand
GAATTATTTATAAGCCCTTATAAATAAAGGGATTGTAAAAAATGGGATATCATGCATTTTGTATAACATTTTTAGTATTTTTAAATAATTGTTATACAAAATACCCGTATGATTTTTTCAAATTACATTCTTAAAGCAGATCAACATCGAGACAAAAAAGTTATCCTGGTAAAGTTTCAACGTGATAACGAACTGAAAAATGCTTTGCGCAAGAAGTTTCCTTCTGCTAAATGGAGTGCTACCAAGAAGTCATGGTATTTACCAGATATACCTTCGGTACGAGAAGCTCTTCAAATGAAAGAACGAGATATTTTGTCCAAAAAAATGGCGAAAATACATCTAGTAAATCAAAGGGCCTATTCGAAATTTAATGAACAATTAATTTTAAAGAATTATAGCCCGAGTACGGTGCGTATATATTTAGCTGAGTTTCACCACCTCTTGAGCTTAATCAATGACTATCCCGTTCAAGATTTGAATCCAAAAAAGTTAAAAGACTATTTTTTGTATTGTATCAGGGTTGAAAAGATGGGAGAACGCAAAATAAATGGAAAAATAAATGCTATCAAGTTCTTTTTTGAAAAGGTACTTCATAGACCAAGAATGTTTTTTGATATTCCGCGACCAAAAAAAGCCTTAGTCTTACCAAAAATGTTGAGTAAATATGAGGTAAAAAAACTTTTTAGGGTTACTGAGAACTTAAAGCACTTGATCGCATTACAATTGTCTTACGGAATGGGACTTCGTGTATCGGAAGTGGTCAACCTAAAGGTCACGGATATTGACAGCAAAAGAATGGTGGTACATATTCAAGGCGCAAAAGGAAAGAAAGACCGTTACGTACCCCTACCTGTGAGTATCTTACCCAAATTGCGCGAATATTATAGCAAGTATCGACCAAAAAAATTCTTGTTCGAAGGCCAATATGGCGGCGCTTATGCCAAATCAAGCTTGCAACAGGTTTTTAAAAAGACGATGATCAAGGCCGGAATAAACAAACAAATTGGCATTCATGGTCTGAGACATTCTTATGCGACCCATCTTTTGGAATCTGGTGCCGATATGCGTTTTATACAAGAACTTCTAGGCCACCAGTCGGTTAAAACAACTCAGATTTATACAAAGGTCACGCCCAGAAGTTTATCGAATATTGCAAGTCCGCTAGACAGTCTTTAATCCTTTTCGATCTCTTTATATGAATACTTGCTCTTTTCCCAATCGATCAAAGGCGACGGATAATATTTTACGTTCATACGATCTAAAAATGGTGCCTGATTGGCCAATCGTATCTTATAATTTTCCCAATCGCGATTTTCGGGTGTTGACCAACTAAGTTCTGAATAGCCAATGGCCCGCGGGAAGGCCAGATATTCCAACTCCCCGATATCACTAATGGTCTCCGACCATAAGGGCGCTTCAATGCCTAGTATGTTTTCTAAAGGAATACCCTCATAGGCCTCTGGGGTCCAAACGTAGGCGGTGTCTGTTGGAATATAAGCTGCCCAATGCAGACCGTATTTCGATAGTGTATCATATTCCATATCGAGGTAGGCCTTTTTAGCGGGTGACATAATGACTTTCATGCCTTTTGCCACGGCATCCAAAGCATTTTTCTTGCTCGACCAAAATTGGGAAATAGAGGTGGAATCAATATCCGCCTGTCCAATTTCATCCCAACCGATCATTCTTTTGCCATGCTTCTGCACTATTTTCTCTATGCGCTCTACGAAATAGATATAATCCCTTTTTTTGGTCACGTGACTTTCATCACCACCAATATGAAAATAAGGCCCAGGAGAAATGGCTGCAATTTCGCCTACCACATCATCTAAAAAAGAATAGAGGGTATCTTTTCTTGTGGCAAACGTACTTTTACCCACTTGTGTACCTTCATAAAGTTCTGGTTTTTTTCCATTGCCATTAAAGATGGGGTAGGAGACTGAGGCCGCATTGGTGTGCCCTGGCATATCAACCTCTGGTACGATAAGAATGTACCGTTCTGCTGCATAAGCAACAATGTCTTTGTACTCTTCTTGGGTATAGAATCCCCCGGATTCACCTCCGACTTCGGTACTGCCGCCAACCTCGGTCAAGCGGGGCCATGATTTGATTTCAATACGCCAGCCCTGATCGTCGGTAAGATGCAAATGAAGTACGTTGTATTTATAGTAAGCTAGCAGGTCGATGTATTTTTTGACATCTTCCACACTAAAGAAATGGCGGGCCACATCTAACATCGAACCACGGTATTCGAATTGTGGACTATCCACGATTTTTCCTGTGGGAACCGTCCATATGGGGTAGGGGGCCAAACTATCCCTACTTATTTCTGGAATCAATTGACGAATGGTTTGAATACCTCTAAAAGCGCCCACAGCCGTATTGGAATTTAAAATAACGGAATCTTGGGTGATATACAATTGATATGCCTCTGGTGCATTCAGTTCTAAACTATCGGATTGATTGATGTAAATAACCGTCTCCATACCAGGAATTTCAGCTACGTTGACCTGTACATCCAAATCGGTCTTTCCTTTTATTTTTTTGGCCAAGTACTTGCCCACTTCTTCGTAACCGGCATTTTCAGAGGTGTAGATCGCAGTATATTGATCCAAGGCGAATCCACCATCGGTGGAGACCATTTTCAATGGTTTGGGAATCAAATTCTCTGTAACCAAATCTGTTTTTGGAAAATTGATGATGCGCTTCTTTTTTTCTTCGGTACAGGCAACGACGGCCATAACGGTAAGAAATATGATCATACTTTTTGCAAAAGTGGAGTTTTTCATTTCTTTATAAATAGTTGATTTATTCGGATATTTATCTGGTTCTTTGAAATTACTTGACATAGGGTTTTAATGCTCTATACCAAATCTCATAGCCTTTGGCGTTCATATGAAGTCCGTCTTCGATAAAAATATCTTCTTTTACTTTTCTACGGTGCAACATAGGTTTCCATACATCGGCATAGTTCATATCAACATCCCGTCGACTTAGTTTTCTGAATTTACGGTTCAAACGTTTGTAATTCTTTTTTAAGTTCCACCTGGCGATACTTGGTTTGGCGCCAATGAGTATAATTTCGGTTGTTGCATTCTGTGCCCTTATTTGTGCTATGATTGCGGATATGTCGGTTAGTATTTCCTTGGCGCTTTTTCCGTTTGCAATATCATTGTCGCCTTCATAGATAAAGACTTTTTTTGGTTTGAACCGGAGAATGAGTTCTTTTGAATAACGTAATAGGTCAGAAGCTTGCGAGCCCCCGAATCCTGAGTTCACGATTTGATGATTCGGAAAGCGCTCTTGCAGATCATTCCAAATACGAACACTTGAACTACCCGTAAATACTATGGTTTCTTTTGAGGAATCCCAAAGGGTATCGTACGTTTTTTGTAGAGCCGATACCTCATCTGCAAAACGGGAAGGGTCTTGACAATGTGCGAAAATGCCAAATAAGAAAATTGTGATTAAAAAACTTTTCATCTGCCGAACGAATTAAATGTCTAAGTTACTTTTATTTTAAATATAAGCCTCAATTTGAGAATGATAGGTCATGGTCCTTTCTTCGGAGAAAAGGTCAAGCACATATCCGTGAAAAGATAATAATAATCCCTTGCCAATATTGCGAACGAGAGACTCATTTTATTTTCAAAAATTTTCCCTTGAACTAATTCAGGCCGTGGTTCGTATATTCCATTTTACTCTGCCATTGAGGGAGTAATAATATTTTGTCCTATTGCCCAATCGTGAAAACGCTTAATCCAATTATCCGAGGGGAGTCCTTGATTTTTCATTCCAAATCCATGTCCACCCTTGGCATACATCTGTAATGCCACGGGTTTGTTAGCTTTTAGCCAGGAGGAGTATAATTCAATACTGCCAGATGCAAGACCAAGGGGGTCGTCACTGGCACAAATAACGAACATTGGCGGTGCATCTTTGGGTACTTCTTGCACAGGATAAGCACTTGTCCATGGATATACGGGTACAATAAAATCAGGTTTATTGGTTTTATCATAATTGTAAACGACCCCCATAGTAACAGCGCCACCAGCGGAGAAACCCATAAAACCGATTTTTGCTGGGTCAACTTTGAAATTCTCTGCATTCTTGCGAACGTGTGAAATTGCTGAAAGGCCATCTGCAATTGAAAAGGGCATAACCGGTGTTACCCGCTCCATAATCCTAGCGGGATTGGTTTCAGCCTCCATTGAAATTTCCTTTACACCATCTTCACCTGTAGGTACCAACCTATACTTCAGAACAAATGCCGTGATTCCTTTTTCATTCAGCCATTTGGCAACCTGAGTGCCCTCACTGGTTATGCTTAAGGCATAGAGCCCGCCACCAGGGGCAATAACGACCGCCACCCCATTTGGGTTTGCAGGCCGAAAGACCTCCATTGTGGGTACGGAGACATTGGTCACCACATCATTTTTCCAGATATTGGAGAAATAGGCTTTTTCCTCACCTTCCCATTGAATAGCTGTTGCTTTTTCATGAGGTACTTGTATTAATTCTTGTGCCAAGGCAAGGTTTGCAAAACAGATGGCAACGAATAGAATAGAATATTTTCTCATTTTTAATACGTATTGAATTAATTTCCTAATAAGATAAAAACACCTGCAGCTAGCAATGCTCCTAAAATTGGTCCTGCGACAGGTATCCATGAGTAACTCCAGTCACTACTTCCTTTGCCTTTTATGGGCAAAAGTGCATGCATGATCCTGGGGCCTAGGTCACGGGCAGGGTTAATCGCATAACCGGTGGCACCTCCCAGTCCAAAACCAATTCCGACTACCAATAAGGCAACGGGCAATGCATCTAATGCCCCCAGTTTTATAGCTTCATCGCCAATAGAGCCCCCGGCAATATAGAATACACCAAAAACCAGGGCAAAGGTGCCGATTGCCTCGGAAACCACATTCCAAAAAGGACTTCTTATAGCGGGGCTAGTTGAGAAAGTAGCCAGTATTGCTCCTTGGTCTTCTGTGTTGTCATATTGTTTTTTGTACGAAAGCCACACCAACAAATTGCCCATCATTGCGCCCAGTATTTGAGATATGATATAACCGGGTACCAAGACCCAATCAAACTTTCCTGCAGATGCCAAACCGACTGTTACGGCGGGGTTCAGATGTGCACCACTTGAATCGGCACTAATGAAAACCCCGATAAAAACGGCAATACCCCAGGCCAATGAGATACCCACCCAACCTAAATCAGACCCTTTGGTGTCTTTTAATACGAGGTTGGCCACGACTCCGTTTCCAATAAGAATTAACATTGCGGTTCCGATAAATTCAAAAATGTACGCGGTCATGAAGTTGGTTTTTAGCGAGAGAAAAGATAGAAAAATTATATTGACATTTTACAACCAGACTAATTATTAATTGGTAATGGACTGATATATAAATTGACGCATTATTGTAGGGTAATAGTTATTATAGGGTTGCATCTGGGTCATCAAGATGGCAATAAGCTCTTCTTTTGGGTCAATGAAAAAATAAGTGCAATATGCGCCGCTCCAGTAATACTGTCCGATCGACCCCGAACTTTTACTGGCCGCTAAATCTGTCGTCACACCAAAACCAAGGCCAAAACCCTGCCCGGGTGCTTGGTAAAGTTCCCCGACCTGATTCATGGTCATGATTTCCAAGGTTTTCGGACTCAGGTATTGCTTGCCCTTCCATTCGCCCTTGTTCAAAAGCATTTGACAAAAGATCATATAGTCAGCTGCCGTCGAAAATAATCCATGGGTTCCACCGAAAACGGTATTTCCTTCAACTGGCAATTGTTGTTCAGAGTTTACCATTCTACCCTCTTCATTATAATTGTGTACGGCTACCCATCTTTTTTGATTTTCCTTGGCAATATTATAGCCAGTATCCTTCATGCCAAGTGGGTCGAAAAGTCGTTCTTGTAAAAACTTTGCGGTGGTCATACCGGAAAATTTTTCAATTAAAAGGGATAAGACATCTGGTGAGGCACTATAGTGCCACTGCTCACCGGGCTGACCTATGAGCGGTAAACGAACCAAGGTATTTACTCGACTTACAATATCTTTTTGGGGCTCATAGTACATGGCCTTGGCTATATCATTGTCTAAGGGGGTTCCTGAAAGACCATGAGAAAATCCAGCCGTGTGTGATAAGAGCTGATGGATCGTTACTTGTGATTTGGCATCATCTGTTTCCCCGTCAGCCCCTTGGGTAACATCTTTGGCCACCTTAAGGTTCATGAATTGTGGTATGTACTTTGATACCGGATCCGTCAGCTGAAAATAACCCTCTTCGTACAACATCATAAACGCAACAGAGACAATAGGCTTGGTCATTGACATAATGTGAAAGATGCCATCTTCATCCATCTCAGTTTTTTCCGCGAGATTTTTATATCCATAGGTCGCCTTGTGCACTACCTGATTTTTACGCATGATCAACGAGACAGCGCCAGGTATTTTTCCAAACTTAATTTCGCGTTCTAAAAACTTATCATAACGGTCAAGTCTATCTTTGGATATTCCTGCTATAACATTGTAATCTTCGACCAATTGTTGTGCAGGGGCATAGATGGAAACGAAGGTGAATAGGGCCGTTAAGAATAAAGTGATTTTAGTTTTCATTTCATTGGTGGTATTGCTAGTTATTTTCTTGATTCTGAATTAGAATTAGTTGCACTTAAAATGTATTCAGCCTGAAAATAGCTGAGCGCTCTCAAGATACTGTTTTTATGTTTTTGAAATGTAAAATGTCAAAAAATATCACCGAATTCTTGGGCGATTATTGCGAAATTTCTAACTTACCATAGAACTTTTAAACACGGATTGTAGTAATCCAAATAACCTTAAAAACAGTATTATGAGTGATTTAGCAGACAAATTAGCAGCATTGAAATCAACTGCGGTTAGCCAATTGAATGAATGTGGCGTATCGAATATCGATGATGACAAATTAGATGGGTATGTAAACAGTTTGAAGTCGATGGTCAACAATACAGATGCAACTTTGGTAGCAGGTTCTGACGAATCTGAATTAGAGACCGTAAGAAGAAATTTTGTGGAGAAAAAATTAGGCATTTCCGATAAGGATAAGGCAATGGCTGCCATTAATTCTGCAGTTGGTAAGATGTCAGGTATTCGCATGAAGAGTAGACCTGCTTTTTACTACTTGGTTCAACAAGAATTGAGCTAGAAGGTATACTGAAATAGAATTGAATGTAGAAGCGGCTTTCTTGGCCGCTTTTTTGTTTACTTTCTTTAATGTGCTATAAATAAACAGTACATTAGTTAATTGATTAAATTACCATCCAACCATGCCAAGAAGGAACTATTTGGCCTTATTTTTTTTGATTTTAGGCTCACCATTTATCATTTTTTCCCAAGATGATACTCCGATAGTAAACACAAGCGTAAGACCGACGGCGAATGCCGTGGCTATCGAAACTCTTCCCGCACTGGATGGCGAGGTTTTAAATGACCCGGTTTGGAAAGAAATCGAACCTTTTGGTGATTTAATTCAAGCACAGCCCAATTTTGGTCGCAATGCAACGGAGAAAACTGAAATTCGAATTGCCTATACCAAAGAAACATTTTACCTCTCGGTAGTGTGTTACGATTCACAACCTGAATCGCTTGTTGTTTCTGATGCACGACGCGATGCCGATTTGGACAATACCGATGCTTTTCTTTTCATACTGGATACCTACAAAGATGGTCAAAACGGATTTGTCTTTGGAACCAACTCGTTAGCCGTGGAGTACGATGCCCAAGTTGATAATGAAGGCCAAGGTAATTTCAACGCCAATCGGCAACAAGGAGGAACCATTGGCGGATTTAACCTAAACTGGGATGCCGCCTTTGAAGTAAAGACCCAGGTCGGTGACTTTGGATGGAGTGCCGAGTTTGCCATTCCCGTGCGTACATTACGTTTTCAGGCGGGTAAAGATTGGGGCATTAATTTTAGACGCAATATCAGAAAGAGCAATGAAATTGTGTATTGGGCACCCATGCCGGTTGGACTTGATTTGAAACGCTTGTCTTTAGCAGGTACATTGACAGGGCTTGATTTACCCAGTCCTGGAAATTTAAAATTGATTCCATACGTCTTAGGTAGAATGGATAAGGATTTCACAGCTGCAGATCCTAAAAACACCTTTGATGCCGAGGTTGGGGGAGATGTAAAGTTCAGTGTCACCCCAAGTTTGACCCTTGATCTTACCTATAATACCGATTTTGCCCAGGTAGAAGTAGATGACCAACAGGTAAACCTAGATCGTTTTAATCTATTCTTCCCAGAGAAAAGACCTTTCTTTTTAGAGAATGCAGGGTTGTTCAGTGTGGGTAGCCCCGGTGAGGTGGATTTGTTTTTTAGCCGCCGTATAGGTATCGGCGACAATGGAAACATTGTACCCATCATTGGAGGTGCACGTTTGTCGGGTAAGCTGAATAGAACCAATGTGGGGCTTCTGAGCATGTGGACCGAAGATGTTAGTGATAAAGGTATCGAGGAGAATAATTTCACTGTTGCTAGGGTTAATCACGAATTTAAAGGCCGTACTGCCCTTGGGGCCGTTTTTGTAAATCGTGAAGGCTTACAATCTGACAATAACTACAATCGCACCTTTGCATTGGATGGTAAATTAGGTTTAGGAAGAAAAGCGCGAATGTCAGGATTTTATGCCAAGACCAAAGATCCGAATGACACCATCAACGCGCATTCATATAAATTTCAAACTGATTATAATTGGAATAATTTGGAGATGAGGGCTGCCTATACGGAAGTAGGTGAGGGGTTCAATCCTGAGGTAGGGTTTCTTTTGCGAAAGGAATTTAAAAAGCCTGAAGGATTGATATTATATCATTTACGACCCAAGAATCCAGAGGCAAAGATATTGGAATACCGACCCCACATTTCATATCGGGGCTATTGGAATTTCGATGGTTTTCAAGAAACAGGTTTTCTACACGTTGATAACCATTTTGAATGGAAGAGCGGAACCGAACTGCATACGGGAGTCAACTTCACAAAAGAAGGAATAGTTGATGTATTTGAAATTTATCGAAGAAGGAACATTATCGTTGATCCAGGGGTTTACGATCACGTTGAATCTCAAATTGTATTTTTTACCAATCAGAGCAAGCCATTATCGTTGAACTTACGATCCGTGGTAGGTGGCTCTTTTGGCGGTATAAGATTTCAGGAAAGCATCACAGGTAGGTATCGAGCGGGTGACAAATTCAATGCAGCGGTTACCTTTTTATATAACAATTATCAATTGCCGAATGGAGACTTTACGGCAAATATTTTACGTACCCAACTGTCATATGCCTTTAAACCCAATATTTACTTACAGGGTCTCATACAACATAATACGTCAGATAAGTTGTGGGCCGCCAATGTACGTTTTGGGTGGCTGCAGCAAGCGAATACCGGGCTTTTCGTGGTGTGGAATTATAACCTGCAAGACGGTGATCCACTTAACAATAGCTTTATCATTAAGTATACCCGAATTTTTGATTTGGTGAAATAAGGCAATATGGGAAGATATGTTTTTAATTCGGGCATTTCTTCGATAGCTCTACAGGCTGCAGAAAAGGAGAAATCAAATTTCGCGAAATACGTATTACAATACTCGAATGAAAACGGGTTCGTTTAAACCCCAAATTGACCTAGATGATGATCTAAATGTTTGGAAAAAAGGGTATTCCATTCCTTTTTACTCAAATTGCCGAAGGCATGTGATTCTTTTCCATCAAAGTGGGTGGCACCCAACTCCTGGGTTTTTTGAATATGATCTATCAATCTTGTCTTTTCCTTCTCAAACTCACGTTCATCACTAATTAGGAAAACTGGTGAGGTACGCATATTTTTCTTGTAGGGTTTTGGCCCCACAACGATATTTTTTGCGAACAACTTGATTAAAAATTTTTGAAATCCTTTTGGTTTAGGATGTTTGTCAGTATAGACAAGTTCATAAGCAACATTGCAATGTGCTAGCATTTGGGCGACATTCATCTTGCCCCATTGAGCCTGTGTTTCAGGACTCAACCCATTGATTCTCTCGATAGTTTCCTGAGATTCTTTTTCGTTAAATAGATTTTTCCAACTCATGGCTTTGGTTTTTGATGAGTACAAGATATTGATTTTTAAAATATCATTCCCTTTCTATTGACGAGCTGAAATGAAAATTTAGGACATAGATCAGAGTACATTTCCGCATTTCTAGCTTTGCAACCTCAACATTTTCATTGTCATTGGTTGAATTCAACCAAAAAACTAATTAACGAATTCCATTTACGACCATATCCAAAGTATAGACAGAATCCATAGCGGTAATAAAAAGAGTATTTTGATTTGCCCCTCCAAAGGTTACGTTTGCCGCCCACTTTTCGGGTATGGCAATGTGCTTGATTTGTTTACCCGTTTTATCAAAAACAGTAACTCCATCTCCGGTCAAATATACATTACCCTGATTGTCCAAGGTCATACCATCGGAACCGAGTTCACAGAACAATTTTCTTTCAGACAGTGTTCCATCTTCTTTTACGGTATATACATATGTTTTCTTGTCACCGATATCAGCAATATATAAGGTCTTTCCGTCGGCAGAACCTATGATGCCGTTCGGCATTACAAAATCTTCCGCTACGATTTTTACTTCCCCAATGCTCGGAGTAATATAATAGACACGACGTTCCTCTATGCGGTTTTCGGTTGGCTCCCACCATGGTCGGTTATAAAGGGGGTCGGTAATATAAATACCACCTTTGGGATCTACCCATAGATCATTCGGGCCGCCAAGTAGTTTTTCTTCAAAATCACTTACTAGCACGGTTGCATTTTTTTCCATATCAATACGCCATAGTTCATTCTTTTCATCTGCACAGGAAAGCAAATTTCCGTCATGGTCGAAATAAAGCCCATTTGAACGCCCACTGGGTTTCATCCAGTCTGATACGGAATTGGTACTCGCATCCCATTTAACGATTCGGTCATTGGGCTGATCAGTGAAATAAACATCCCCATTTTTATCTACCGCAGGGCCTTCGGTGAAATCATAACCTTCTGCCACTAATTTAAGTTCGGCACCTTCAGCCACAATATCTTGTGCTTTGCAGGAAATCGAAATAAAAGG
>CAZTLZ010000116.1:0-11193 GCA_964614665.1 uncultured Maribacter sp. | reverse complement strand
ATTTCTTTCTTTGAATCCTAATTTTAACCTTATAGCAGTTTAGGGCGAACTAAAAATGAAGCTGAAAAGCGATATCCCGATATAAAAACATTTTGTTGAGAAAGATGGAGAAGTGGTAAGAAAGAAAATACCAACCGAAAACGGTGATTACATGGAATATTATCAGGCTTTCATAATGCATTCGTAATAATGATGTGCTACCTCTCGTAACAGCAGAGCAGGCATTGGAAATCATTGAGATAATCGAGCTGGTCTATACCAGTATTATAGAAAATAAGGGTTGTAAAATTATAAAATTCAAGAGTTTTCGAATGTTCGATAATTTAAAAAGAGTACTGATTTTCTTGCTAATGGTTTGCCTGGGTTCATCAGCAAATGGACAGATATTGAATCGTTCATGGAAAAATCTGGTGTTCAAAAGTAAAGCGGAATGGTATGCTAGTGATGAAGCTGTCAAAATTGCGGAAAATGTATTGCTATACCAACGCGATATAGGTGGGTGGCCGAAAAACATTCAGATGCACCATGAACTTGACCCAGACCAAAGTTCTGAACTAAAAAAGGAAAAATCAAAAGGAATTGGTTCAACCATCGATAATGATGCAACCACCTTAGAAATGTTTTTTTTAGCTAGTCTGTATGCCGAACATCCAGACGAACGCTATGAAATTGCTTTTAATGAAGGATTGGATTATTTGTTGCAGGCACAATACGAATCTGGAGGGTGGCCTCAATTTTATCCGTTGCGAAAAGGGTATTACAGTCATATTACATATAATGATAATGCAATGTTCAACGTTTTGCAGCTCTTACACGAAGTATTGCAAAACAAACCACCTTATAACAGAATACACTTATCCCGTGAAAAAAAGGGCAAATTGGCAGCCGCTTTTCAAAAAGGCATCAACTGTATATTAAAAACCCAATATGTTAAGGATGGTAAACTTACAGGATGGTGTGCCCAACATGACAGGGCGAACTTTATGCCCGCTAAAGCCCGCTCATATGAATTGCCTAGCTTGAGCGGAATGGAATCTGCCTCCTTGGCCCATTTTTTAATGGATATCGAAAAACCAACCCCAAGAATTGTAAAAGCTATAGAGGCTGTCGTTCAATGGTTTAAAGATTCTAAACTCACCAATACTAAAGTGATAAGAACATACAATGACAAAGGTAAAGTTGTATCAAAAGAGGTGATTAAAGAAGACAATTCACCTTCTCTATGGGGACGATTTATGGAATTAGAGGATAATTCCCCCTTCTTTTGTGATCGTGATGGAATCAAGAAAAAAGAGTTGTCAGAGATAGGAAGTGAGCGACAATTAGGTTATCGATGGTATACCGATATTCCCCAACAGGTAATCAAGCGGTACCCAAAATGGAAAGAACGTATTCTTTCACAGAGTGAAAATCCTGAAGCTGATTTATACTCAATGATTGTGGCCCAAGATGGTACTGGTCATTTTGGAACAATTAGCGACGCACTGCTTAGTGCCAAATCATTTCCCTATGAACGTGTGACCATATTTGTTAAAAATGGTATTTATCAAGAGAAAGTGAGTGTCAATGCTTGGAACTCAAAAATATCTTTGGTAGGAGAAAACAAAGACAGTACAATCATCAGGTATGGCGATTACTTTGAAAAAATCGGTATGGGCAGAAACAGTACCTTTTACACTGCAACTCTTCGAATAGAAGGTGATGATTTTCATGCCAAAGACCTAACCATTGAAAATAGTGCGGGGGAAGGAAAAGGGCAGGCTATAGCCCTTATGGTGGCTGCTAATCGGGTAAAGGTTGAAAATTGCAAAATAGTGGGTAACCAGGATACCGTTTTTTTGACGGGAGAGTCTTCAAAACAGTACTTCAAAGATTGTCATATTGAGGGTACTACCGATTTTATTTTTGGAAATGCCACCGCACTCTTTGAAAATTGTGTGCTGATGAGCAAGAAAAAATCATACATCACTGCTGCATCGACTACTAGTAATCAAGAGTTTGGGTTTGTTTTCAAGAACTGCGAGCTTTCTGCTATTGATGATTTAGATAAGGTGTATTTAGGAAGAACATGGCGAAAGTTTGCAAAGACCGTTTTTATTCAGTGTAATATGGGGGGGCATATTATTCCTGAAGGTTGGGACAATTGGTCTAATATTGAGGCAAAAAAGACCAGTTTTTATGCAGAATTCAACTCCAAAGGGAAAGGGGCAAATGTTGAGGCAAGGATACCTTGGTCACATCAATTGGGTATTAAGGAAGTTAAGAAGTATTCTAGGGAAAACATCTTAGGTCAGGCCACACAGGGCGAATGGTGGAAGTAATATAATTATTCGTTCACACCAAAAAGAAATCCGAAGTCAGGGAAAATGTAGGTACTATAGAATAGTCGGCAATGTCATTTTATCAAGCTTCAAGAGAAATGATTCACTTTTAGTCGCATCCTGTAAAATATCCCATACGCATGAATTGCAACAGGACTTGAGCTAATGTGCCAGTTCAATAGGTCAAAATGAGGCGGTCATTCGTCATCTTTTGATTTAAAAATCAAATTGTTCACTAATAGGAAGTACCATTTATAGTAGTATTTTCAAACTTAATGGGCTCAGCATTTTCCACCGACAGCGCATTTTTTGCACCTTTAATGTGAACGTTTTTTAGAGATACGTTTTTGACTGGGCTTTCTTCCCTACCGCTGATCAATATTCCATATTTACCACCTTTTTCAACTTCTATATTCTCCAAATGGATATTTCTGATAGAGGGTATATGCTTACCTTCTTGATTGTCATATATAGCATAGTGGGTATTTATCTTCAAAACGGCCTCTTTGACCTGACCCACCTGAATATCTTTCACATAGACATTTTCAACAAAGCCACCCCTTAAGGTGTTGGTTTTTATTCGGATGGCCCTTTCTAGTTCTGGACTGTCCATTTTGCAATTACGTACAAAAACATTTCTTACCCCTGCCGAAATTTCACTACCCATGACCACGCCGCCATGGCCGTCCTTCATTTGGCAATTTTCAACAATTATATTTTCACTGGGTATGTTAACCCTGCGGCCTTCCTCATTTCTACCAGATTTAATTGCGATACAATCATCACCTGTATCGAACACACAGTTTTTAATGTGCACATTTTTAGAGTACTCAGGGTTGCAACCATCATTGTTTGGACCATGGCTATTGACACGCACGCCATCAACAGTCATGTTTGTGCATTTAACGGGGTGTATTACCCAAAATGGTGCGTTCAAAAATGTAATTCCTTTAATCAGAATGTTTTTACATTCGAAAGGTTGGAAAAACTGGGGCCTTAGTTGATAACCATCCCCAAAAACCCTTTCATTATAAGGCATGGCGGTCTCGTTCATAACACGTAATCTAGGTAGGTTGTGGTCGTCACGCTGTTGTGGATTACCTTCTACGTGACCATAACTATCGTTACCGCACCATGGCCACCAATTTTCATTATCACTTTGACCATTTAAAGTGCCTTTGCCTGTAATTGCAATATTTTCTTGTTTATAAGCATAGACCAAGGGAGAGTAATTCATCAATTCAACCCCCTCAAAAGAGGTATGGACTACAGGGAGGTAGTCCGTTTTGTTTCTTGAGAACAATATCTCCGCGCCTTCATTCAAATGAAGGTTTACGTTGCTTTTTAAATGGATGGGGCCAGTGAGAAATTTACCTTCTGGCACCAATACTTTTCCACCCCCAGCTTCATGACAGCTGGAAATCGCCTTTTTAAATGCATCAGAATTGTTAGTGATACCATCATTAACACCTCCAAAGTCCAATATGTTAAAGGTTTTATCTGGAAAGGTTGGTACAACAATAGTGTTGATAATTGAGTCGGCTTGTGCAAAAGCCATTGCCAATTCATCTTTGACTTTTTGCGGTTTTTGATTTTGCTTGCATCCAACAATTGCAAAAATCAATATGACAACGGAAATAATTTTTTTATTCGACAATACAATGGTATTTAGCATCTTCTACAATTTATAGTAATCGATTACCCAAATATACGACTATCACTATGAATTAGCGATAATCATTATTTCGATATTCGTTATAAGATTGAGTATTAATACTATATCGAATTTTGTAAAACTCAATAGTAGTTAAGTAGATTTTGAATCGTAATACTTTGATATAGTTAGCTTATATCATGTGCCTTTATTTGAGGTAATGGAAATAGCTTGATTATCATTGATTGTATCTGTTGGACAAGGCACTTATTGCTCATGAGCAGACTATTATTAATCTGATTTAGTAGTATAGAGATATTACAAAGTTCGACTTCATTTTATACGATAACATTTGACCCCAAAAATTCTTTGAGCCATATTCCTGAATCTTTGACAATCCTTTCTTGAGTTGGAAAATCTACGTAAACTAGGCCAAAGCGAGGCCGGTATCCCTCTGCCCATTCAAAGTTGTCTGTAAAAGTCCAGGTGAAGTAACCTGATATTTCGAGTCCCTCTTTCTTTGCTTTTAGCACTTGCTTCAGATGTGTTTGCAAGTATTCGATTCTTTTCTTATCGTGAACAAAGTTGTTTTTGAGTTCATCATTAAATGCCGCCCCATTTTCGGTAATGATGATTTTTTTAATATTCTTGTAGTCATTGTACTTGTGTATCATTTGATAAATACTTGGTGGATAAACCTCCCATCGCATTTCGGTCGTCGGTACCTTTCGCTCAGAGGCTTCAACAATTTTAGCTCTTAAATACGGTACTCCATAACTGTGACGAACTACTTCTCTAGTGTAATTTTGTATGCCGATGAAATCAAAATCAAAAACAATAGCTGTCAGGTCGTCCGGTTGTTGGTGTTTTTCCAAACGTTTCAAGACTTTTAAGTCTTCAGTGGGGTATCCTAGCCCTAAAATAGGCTCAATAAACAAGCGGTTAAACAAAACATCTGCTCTATTCGCAGCTAAAATGTCTTTTTTGCTGTTGGAATAGGGTGTAATCTGTGAACATGAAAAAGTAGTTCCTATAACGGATTCCCTTACTTCTTTTCTCAAAATCTTCCCGCCAAGGGCCTGACACAGCGTAGCATGATGTATAGCTGGTAAAAAGTTCTTCAATCCCTTACGCCCTGGTGCGTGTACACCAAGAAAATAACCGGCACCTGTGAATACCATGGGTTCATTTAGAACCATCCAATGTTTGACCCGATCGCCAAAATGTTTTGCACAACAGGTTGTATATTCACCAAACCACCCTAAAATATCCCTATTGGTCCAACCTCCTTTGTTTTCCAGAGTTTGAGGTAAGTCCCAATGATATAAGGTTACCCAAGGTGTAATTCCACATTCCAAACAAAAATCGATGATGCGATTGTAGAAATCGATTCCTGCCTGATTGACTTCTCCGTATCCGTTCGGTAGTATCCTGGACCAAGAGATTGAAAATCGAAAATTTTGAAGATTCAAGGACTTCATCAAAAGGATATCATCACGATAGCGATAGTAGAAATCACAAGCGACTTCGCCATGATGTCCGCCGAAGATATTTTTAGGTTTGGTGGTAAAATCATCCCAAATAGAAGCTCCCTTTCCATCCTTGATGTGGGCACCTTCAATTTGATAGGCGGCAGTCGATACCCCCCAAATAAAATCACGGCCAAAATCTGCTTTATTCAAATCAATGGAATCCTTTCGGGAAGTTTCTTGCATCAGTTGTTTTAGTGAATGGAACCAACAAGGGTTTCCTGAAGAATACGGTCAACGATGGTCTCCGTAATGTCGGGATAATACACATCTACTTTTCGGTCACTTTGTACCCAGTTTCTAAGTTTATCGAGATGCTTTGGTTTTAATGACTTGATTACCGGAACCCCCATTTCTTTCAGTGCCGCTGCATTACATTGCTGTTCGTATTGCGTTTTCATGGGTATGGCCATTAGCTTTTTGCCCATGTGTAGTGCTTCTGCTGGGGTTTCAAAGCCCGCCCCGCAAAGCACACCTTTTGAGGATGCCATACTTTTAATAAATGCCTCATTGTTTATTTTGCGAACGGAGATATTGTTCGAAAAGTAGTTGGTGTCGGTATGTTTTGAAAAAACTTCCCATTTGGCCCCCTTTACTTTTGAAAGTATGTTTAAAATCTTTTCATCACTATAAGAGGGTAAATAAACCGTATAGTGTTCCCCTATGCTTCTTGTGGTTTTTCTAATCTCTTTTCGTATGACCGGAGTGAAGATGCGTTCGTTATAGGATTTGAAATGAAGCCCATATGCTTTGGTTGTAGGGGCATACTTCTCTAGTATGAGCTTTCCCAAAAGATTCTTTTTTTTGGGTTTGGGAACGTTGGGAGCTAACACTGCTGATTGATGACTAAATCCAATACATGACTTATGATGTAGTTTACAGGCCCAAGCGGAAAGAGGTTCAAAATCATTGATAACAAGGTCATATTCCGAAATGGGAAAACTCTTTATTTCTCGCTGCAATCTTGCAGCATTGGTTCTTAGGTAGGTGCGCCACATATCAACGCCACCCTTCTTTCCAAAAATGAAACTCCAACCTTTTAGTTGGTATTTTATAGGATATGGAATCTGAATATCGGCCTGGGTACCACTGACCAATATGTCAAGTTCTATATTTTTCTTTTGAAGAATCGGTATGATATCCCTTGCTCGGCTTAAATGTCCGTTTCCCGTTCCTTGTATGGCGTATAGCACTTTCATATATTCTTATTTGGAATAGGCTCAAACACTACTTTTTTCGATATTGTTGAATTCTTCCATGAGTCTTTCAAAAAGCACATTTTTTTCTAGGACTTCGATGGGTTCTCTGACGTCGATATCAGAAACCTTGGTAGAAACATCATCATTATAATTGTACAATTTCCACTTACCCTTGTGATATTCCAATGAAGTCAGGTTTTCTACCCAATCTCCGGAATTTAAATAAAGAACGGACCCTTTGTCGGTAATTATAGTTCTGATCTGAGGTTGATGAATGTGTCCGCATACTACATAATCAAAGCCCTTTTCTATTGCAATATCCGCTGCCGTTTGTTCAAAATCACTTATGAATTTTATAGCGGATTTGACCCCGTTTTTAATTCTTTTCGACATCGAAACTGGTCCTTTTCCGATTTTTTTACTGATATGGTTGACAAAACTGTTTAGAAGGATCAAAAAGTCATATCCTATAGCGCCAAGTTTGGCTATCCATTTTGAATGTTGCATGGTTACGTCAAAAACATCTCCATGAAACATCCAGGCTTTCTTACCATGTAATGGTAGGACCACCTTGTTGGTAATGGAAAATGAGCCAAGTTTAAAGCCCACGAATTTCCGCAACATTTCGTCATGATTTCCTGTGATGTAATGTACTTTGACCCCTTTTGAAATCCATTCCATGAGCAGTTTTATCACTTTCATGTGTGATTTGGGCCAATACCGTTTGTTAAATTGCCAGATGTCGATAATGTCACCATTGAGTACAACTTGATTCGGTTTTATAGACTTCATATAGGCCAATAGTTCCTTAGCATGACATCCGTAGGTGCCCAAGTGCACATCTGAAATTACAACAAGGTCAACCGGTCTTTTTTTCATAAGAGTTAGATTACTGGTTTTGGGTATTCGTGCAGTTTTATAGCTGAACAAGCGCATTTGGAAAGGGTACTAGAAGAGTTTGGTGGTTCAGAAAATCGAAATATTTTCATTGGCGATCGGTAAGTTGTTCAAAGTTTGTAAATAATACCCGACAAGTTTGTAAAGACGGTTTTAAGGTTTTGTAAATTCAGGGTTACTAATTTTTCTTTCGGATTAAAGATTTTATAACAATCAGATAACCCCAAATTATCTGTCAATAATCAAAAAAACAGGAATATTGCCTAAGCAGGTTTGCCATATGTAAGCTATTGGGTTCATGACTTCCAAAACTATTCAAACCAATTCCAAACTTCTTTTGTTCGGGTCACTGACCGCCTTCGGCAGCTATTTTTGTATGTACGGGTTCCGAAAGCCCTTTACCGTGGCTACTTTTGAGAGTATGGTGTTTTGGGGTATTGACTATAAAATTATACTAATTATTACCCAGGTCTTAGGTTATGCATTATCAAAGTTTATAGGTATTAAACTTATCTCAGAGTTAAAGACGGGGAAGCGTTTAAGTTATCTTCTCACCATGATTGTTTTTGCACAATTAAGTCTTGTTTTCTTCGGATTGATCTCCGCTCCGTACAATGCCATCTTCATGTTCATAAATGGTCTGTCCTTGGGAATGGTCTGGGGTATTGTCTTTTCTTACCTGGAAGGTCGCAGGTTTACCGAGATTTTAGGAGTAGCACTTTGTGCAAGTTTTATAGTATCTAGTGGAGCGGTCAAATCGATAGGATTGCTCTTGATGAACCGGTTTCAGGTTTCTGAAATGTGGATGCCTGCTATGACCGGGGGCATATTTTTAGTACCCTTCTTCATATGTGCATTTTTCTTGAATCGTATTCCTTCTCCAACTGCGTCGGACAAAGCTTTGAAAACAAACCGAACCGCAATGACAAAAGCAGACCGGAAAGGAGTTTTTGTTTCTTTTTGGTTTCCATTGGTCATTTTAGTATTGTTTTATACCGCTTTGACCGCCTTGCGTGATTTTAGAGATAATTTCTCTCGTGAAATCTGGGATGCTATTGGATATGCAGATAATATAGCCATATATACCATATCAGAGCTTCCGATCGCGGTTCTGGTTCTCGTGATAATCGCTGCGATGGTTTTTGTAAAACAGAATGAGAAAGCCTTTAAATATTATCACTATTTACTTGTTTTAGGTGCCTTTTGCGTTGGTTTAAGTACCTTTTTATTTCAATCAAACCTGATTTCTCCAATACTTTGGATGATACTCGTCGGTTTTGGTCTATATCTATGCTATGTTCCATTTAATGGTCTTTTTTTTGATAGGATGATTGCAACGTTCCGCATCAATGGTAATGTGGGTTTTCTAATTTACGTTGCAGATGCCTTCGGGTACATGGGTAGTATAATGGTTTTGTTATACAAGAATTTTGGGGAAGGCGGTATCTCTTGGTTGCAGTTTTTTATGACCAGTACTTATGTAGTGTCTATTGGGGGAATTGTTTCCACTCTTATTTCCTTAATATATTTTAATAGAAGACAAAAAGTGATTGGGCCACCTAAGGCCCATATGAAAATCGTTAAGCAATGAATACTAAATATGATTTGATAGTGGTAGGTGGCGGTGTCTTAGGTACATTTCATGCCTATCATGCTTTGAAAAGAGGGCTAAAGGTCGCCCTGTTAGAAAAAAACCAAAGACCTCAAGGTGCCACGGTCAGAAATTTTGGACAAGTAGTGCCTTCGGGAATGAATGCAAAATGGCAGCTATTTGGACGAGAAAGCTTGCGAATTTATAAAGAGATTCAGGCGGAGTTCGATATTTCCGTGCGCCATGAAGGAAGTGTTTATTTGGCTTCGGATGACGAGGAGGTACAATTGCTTGAAGAGCTACACGATATCAATAAAGCCAATAACTATTCATCGCACCTTTTGACCAAAAATGCCTGCCTTGATAGATATCCTGGGTTGCGAAAGGATTATGTCAAAGCTGGACTCTTTTTTCCTGATGAAGTGATTGTTGAACCTCGATTGATGATTAATAGATTGCAAAAATATCTCAAAACAGCAGGACTCGATATTTTTTATGAAACAACGGTTTTGGAATGTGATGCACTCAATTCTGGAATTAGCTTACATACCTCCGACAATAATACATTTCTAGCAGAAAAAGTGATTATTTGTAATGGGAGTGATTTCAAAATACTTTATCCCAAAGTGTTCAAGGAAAGCGATCTTGAAGTTTCAAAACTTCAAATGATGCAAACCAAGGTTCAACCAAATTATCGATTGAAGGGTTCGGTTCTAACCGGATTGTCGATTCGTCGTTATGAGGCTTTTTCCGAATGCCACTCGTATCAAGTGACAAAGGCAAGGGAAGAGAAGGACACTTTGGAAAAAAAGTGGGGGGTTCATATTTTATTTAAGCAAGCTGCCGATGGTTCCATCATATTGGGAGATTCACATGAGTATGCAGATGCTGGGGACATTGATGAACTGGGATTTGATAGTATCACGGATATCGATGATTTCATCCTTCAGGAATCTAAAAAGATTTTTGAATTGCCCAACTACGACATTCAGAGGCGTTGGTTGGGGTTCTATTCTCAGTGCAAAAACTCCGACATTTATCAACATACCATTGAAAGAAATATTCATATCGTAACGGGAATAGGAGGTAAAGGTATGACCGGAAGTGCAGGTTTCGCAAAAGTCAATATTGACCAAATTTTTAATTTTCAATATGCATAACATAGAATTAGTAGTATTTGATATGGCAGGCACTGTGGTCAACGAAGATAATGTGGTGTATAAAACATTACAAAAGGCCATCAACAAAAAGGGGTATGAACTTAGTTTGGAGTTGGTGTTACAACATGGTGCAGGGAAAGAAAAACACCAAGCTATCAAAGATATTTTAAAACAAGCGGGCGAATCAGAATTCGTAGAGATTTCAAACGTAATCTTCTTAGATTTCAAGAATCTGTTGAAAGAAGCCTATGACCAATTAAAAGTGACCTCGTTTGAAGGCGTTGAAAATTTGTTATCTCATTTCTGGGATACCGATATGAAAATTGCATTAAATACAGGTTACGACACAAAAACGGCCAAAAAACTACTCGGTAAAATGAATTGGCTAAAAGGAGTGCATTATGATGCTTTGGTTACGGCTGACGATGTGGAGAACGGTAGACCGCATCCGGATATGATTTTAAAAGCTATGGAAAAGCTACAAGTTGCAGACTCCAAGAAGGTTCTGAAAGCAGGTGATTCTATCATCGATATCGAGGAGGGCAAAAATGCAAAATGTGGCCTTACAATCGGTGTGACAACAGGGGCACATACCCGTGGTCAATTGCAATCGGCAAATCCTGATTATATTTTGGACTCCTTGTTAGAGTTAAAAGATTTGATTTTCTAGAGGGTACGTTATTATAATGTTTCCCCTCTCATATGTACATAATATTACCCTAACTGTTTCATAATAATTTTAACCCAAACATTGCGATCTCATCATATGGATTGAAAGTTCTCTTAACCTTCGTCTTTGATATTTGTCTCTTAATAATTAACCAAAGTATACAAATACGAAA
>CAZTLZ010000115.1:9369-11296 GCA_964614665.1 uncultured Maribacter sp. | reverse complement strand
AAAATGATACCAGCAAAGTTTGATTATATAAAAGCATCTTCGGTGAGTGAAGCAATTAGTTTGCTTGATAAACACGGGGATGAAGCCAAAATTTTATCCGGGGGGCATAGTCTAGTTCCGGCGATGAAATTACGTTTAAGTAGACCGGAAGTTTTAATAGACATTAGTGGCGTTTCAGGAATGAATTCTATTTCCGAGGATGGCGACGAAATTGTCATTGGGGCGAACTGCACTCATGCGGCTATTTTGGGTTCGGAGTTGATAAATTCAGAACTAAATATTCTAGCACAAACTGCCAAACAGATTGGTGACATACAGGTTCGCAATCGAGGAACTATTGGCGGTAGTCTGGCGCACGCAGACCCAGCTGCAGATTATCCCGCGGTAGTATTGGCTTGCGATGCAAAGATAGAAGTTGAAGGAAAAGGAGGTAAACGTACTATTGCTGCGACCGATTTCTTTCTAGGCCTTTTCTGGACGGCCTTGACAGAAGATGAAATTATCACTGCAATTCGTTTCCCCAAAGTCAAAAATGGAAACTATCAGAAGTTCTTTCAGTCCGCTTCCCGCTTTGCAGTAGTAGGCGTGGCAGCTGTAAAGGATGGAGATTCCGTAAAAGTTGGGGTCACGGGAGTAGCCGGTACGCCCTACCGTGCAACGGCTGTCGAGAATGCTTATTCTGGAAATTCCGATGCTGCGAAGCACGCTGTAGATGGGGTAGAGGACGATTTGATGAGTGACCATTTTGCAGATGAGGAATATCGTGCACATTTGGCAAAAGTGATGGTGAAGAAGGCTTTGGAAGCTTAGTTTATCCATACGGTCAATGTGATTAAAATCTTGATAACCCCGATGTTCGCATTGGGGTTATTTAATATAGTTTTGAACCAATCAACCAAATGAAAAAAGTACACATCTATTTTTATTTTCTGCTAATGAGCACTGCATCCTTTGGCCAAGATTCTCTGCTTTGTACGGGGCATCATTGGTCGGAAAATCAGGCTAACCTGGTAATGAAGGAGTTCGCTTCTGAATGGAACGATTTGGCAAGTTGGGAAAAGCGCCGAGACCAAATCAGAAAGGGAATTATTGAGGGGCTGCAACTAGAAAAAATGCCAAAAATCTCTGGGAACTTCAACACGGTCATTCATAGTAAAAGGGAAATGGATGGGTACAATGTCGAAAATATCGCCATCGAGAGTTTCCCAGGCTTTTATGTTACGGGCAATCTGTATACCCCAACTTTGGATAAAGAAAAGTATGCGGCAGTTTTGAGTCCACATGGGCATATGGCCAACAAGCGGTTTACTGACTTTATGCAATATCGGTGTGCTGTTCTAGCCCGAATGGGTGCCGTAGTTTTCGCCTATGATATGATCGGTTATGGCGAAAATGACCAAGTAGCCCATAAGATGCCTATTGCCCTGTTATTACAAACGTACAATAGTCAGCGCGTACTTGAATATTTGCTCTCACGCCCAGATGTAGATTCCGAACGTATCGGTATGACGGGAGGATCGGGCGGTGGAACTCAGACCTTTATGCTTACCGCTATTGATAAGCGAATAAAAGTTTCCGTGCCAGCTGTGCAGGTTTCGGCTCATTTTTTCGGAGGTTGTGTTTGTGAAAGTGGAATGCCCGTTCACAGAAGTAACTCCCATCAGACCAACAATGTAGAAATCGCGGCACTTTGTGCTCCGCGACCTCTGTTAATGATTTCAGACGGTGGAGATTGGACGCGAAACACGCCGAGAGTTGAGTATCCCTATGTTCAAAAGGTATATGCGCTATACAATGCGGAACATAAAGTTGAAAATGTACACCTACCACTTGAGAGGCATGACTATGGTTTCTCAAAGAGAACTGCAGCCTATAATTTCTTTCAACACCATCTAGATCTATCTTTTAATATCCCCTATGATGATGG
>CAZTLZ010000115.1:0-9269 GCA_964614665.1 uncultured Maribacter sp. | reverse complement strand
GGACAGTAAATTTTGTGGCTTTCAATGTATGTAAATGGACATTTTTTTCGGAATGATTGTTGATACTATAAAACAAGACCACAAAAATTCCCATCAAGATGCAAAAATTCACTTCGCTGCTTGGGCTCCTCTTGGTTTGTGCCTGCAGCCCATCAGATAATCTAGAAGACCTTACTACAATAAGTGATACTGCAGATACTATAGACGAATCCTCATTTTTAGATAGCAATGATGCAGG
Organism: uncultured Maribacter sp.; assembly: GCA_964614665.1. Taxonomy (GTDB): domain Bacteria; phylum Bacteroidota; class Bacteroidia; order Flavobacteriales; family Flavobacteriaceae; genus Maribacter_C. The sequence continues at coordinate 9,031 of CAZTLZ010000115.1, read as the reverse complement.
TACGGTATCTGATAATCGAGAGAAGGAAACAATATTGGCCTATTTTGATTCTTTGATTGAGAGCGAACAGATTATAGTCGGTCAACAATGTGGTGATGCGCCCCATAGCACAGCCTCTTTTTATAATACTTATGTGGATCAATTAGCAGACAAAACAGGAAGACATGTCGGTTTGATAGGGGCGGATTTCGGTTGGTACTCTGGTGATGATTATCCTGTACGTACCTTGATTGACCATTGGCGAGATGGTGGGTTGGTGACTGTGAGTTGGCATGCGGATAATCCATTTGTGGATGGTGTTGATGTATATTGGGATACCGTGAGTAACAAAGACAGAATAAATTTAAAAGCATTGCTAAAGGATGCAGACCCTACGCCGGAATGGACGCGCTATCGAACCGAAATTGATAAAGTGGGTGGAGCCTTACAAAAACTACGTGATGCAGGTGTGACGGTAATTTGGAGACCTTTTCATGAAATGAACGGTGATTTTTTCTGGTGGGGAACCGATGGGTATGCAAACCAGCAGACCAACGAAGCAGATTACAAAGCGCTATGGATCGATCTGTACAACACTTTCAAATGGGATTACGGATTAGATAATCTTATATGGACATATTCGGTGGTGCCAAGTGAAACATGGTATGCGGCCGTGACTACCTATTATCCTGGGTCGGATTATGTTGACTTGGTGGGCATGGATTACTATGGTGTACAGCCTGATTTTCCTCATTTTGAAGAATTGAAATCCTTGGGAAAAACAATAATCATGTCGGAAATGGGTCCGAGAGAATCCGGTTTTGGCAATTGGAACATGATGGATGTGGTTAATAAATTAAAAGGCAAAGCCGCCTATTTTATGCAATGGCATAGTTGGAACGGTGCCGCTGTGGCTATTAAGGATAATAAAAATGCTATTGAGATGATGAACAGCGATGCTGTTATTACTCGTGATGAAGTACTACCTATTTCTTTTTAGGTTTTTTCTTTTTACTACTTTTTGCCAATGGGTTAAAATCCAAACACATCTGGATCCAGTTTTCTAGGTCTTTATCGGTATCGATACCTTCTTCGGAAACGAAGACATACCCCTTCATAACCCGCCCCGTGAAGTTCATGACACTACAATGCTCCTTAGATAATGCATGTTCGTATTGGTCTGGTCCGACCCGAGCCATCAAAAAGGACTGCTCAGTAGTTTTGTCAATATGCATGCCGAAACACATTTTGTCATCCACCATATAACAGAGACCGCCCATCATCTTTTTTTCTTCATAGGCAATTGATTTTTCTTTTAATAACAATCTAGCGCGATCGGCTAAAAATTCATCGTATGCCATAATCATGTTTTTTTATATTCATTTTGCATGCACTTTGCAATACCCGAGTCACCTAGGTCGTTCCGTTTTTCGAGTTCTTCAATAATTTTTGGATGGTCATGTTCCCTACCTTGTGAAAGTTTATAGGTGGCCTGAATGTCTTGTATTTTTATTTGAAAACCCACAATTCCTTTAATCTGACGCATTGTTTTGGAGGACAGGTCGGATAGTGAAATCGGTTTTTTGGAATCCTTTTCGTATTTGTCGACCAACTTATGAAGTGAGCGGAGAACTGCTTCTTCCTTCATAATTTTTAGAGTGCCATACACATGAACTGCAATATAATTCCATGTGGGTACTTCTTCTTCCTTGTACCAAGAAGAGGATATATAGCTATGGGGGCCGTTGAAGATACAGAGTACTTGATTGTTTTCATCAAAATGTCTCCACTGCGGATTGCCCTTGGAAATATGACCTACTAGAATATCATTTCCATCTTCATCGACATCGAGCTCCAATGGAATATGTGTGCCCCAAGGTTTTCCCTCCAAGGTATTGATGAGAATTCCAAAACTATTTTGTAACAGGAAATCTTTGACCTCTTCAATATTTTGATTTCTGTAGTGCTGCGGAATGTACATTTTTAATTATTTGTTATGGTTGCCAAAACTGGCAAATGATCCGAGATATGTTTGTTGTTTTCCATTTGGTCGTCTATATGGATGTAGTTTTTGACCTCAAAGCCCTTTAAGAAAATATAATCGATTCGCATGTCTAGGCTCATTTGCAAGTTGAATCCGTTAAATGTTCCGGTCGGACCGTAAAAAGGTTTTTTCGTGATGGCCTGCCCATCGGAAAACTTCTTTTTCAGAAATTGTATCGGTTCCGATTCTGGAGTCAGATTAAAATCGCCCATTACTATCATGGGTAATTCTTCTTTGTTGACTTTCTCCATTTTTTGAACTATCAGTTCGGCAGATTCCTTTCTGGCCACCGCTCCGATATGATCAAAATGTGTATTGAAAACATAGAAACTTTTGCCGGAGGCCTTTTCCTCGAACAGTCCGAATGTACAGATACGCTCCATTGAAGCATCCCATCCCACCGAGATGTCATTGGGAGTCTCCGATAACCAAAACGTATTTGATCGAAGCATTTTGAATTTTTCCGCATCGTAAAAAATAGGGGAGTATTCGCCTTTTTCCTTTCCATCATCTCGGCCGACCCCGATAAACGAAAATTTGGTCAGACTACTGTCAATATAGACCAATTGACGATGTAGAACTTCTTGCGCACCAATAAAAGAGGCGCCGTAATGTTCTATCAAATCGACCATGGCTTTTTTACGGTCGTTCCAATTGTTGACCGTATCATTAACATTGTCGTATTTGATGTTATAGGTCATTACTTTGATTTCTTGTGCTGAAAGAAACCCTGAAATCAAAGCAGTTACAATGTAAAGTAGATTTTTCAATGATTTTGGTTTTATAGGATAAAGTTCAAGTTAAACATAATCGGCATATATTTAAAGAATGGGACAAAAAGGATACCTCCATCAAATTCATCCTGTACTTCCAGTAAAAAATGTTGTGGAAGCACTGGATTTTTATGTCAACCGCTTGGGGTTTAAAATTGGTTTTGCCGACGATTCAAAGAATCCTACCTACGCCGGGGTTTTGAGAGATGGTATTGAAATACATTTACAGCGGCATGATGCCGCCGATTGGGATGTAGAGGTCGATAGACCTATGTTGCGCATTGTAACGCAAAATATTAAGGAGCTTTATGATGAGTACGCGGCAAAAGATGTATTCAATCCACACACGCTTTTACGCGAAACGGCATGGGGAACCAGAGAATTTGCTTTTTACGACCCCTTTAAGAACGGATTGACGTTTTACAGGGATGTTTGATTGTTGTTCGCTTTCTATTCCTTTGAATTTCCTCTATTCCTATTCCGGTTTCTATTTCTGTTGCGGTTTCTGTTCCTATTCCGATTCCTGTTCCTGTTATTCGAAGAACTCTGGTTTCTAGATGGTCTTTGGTTTTGTTCTGGTTGAGACTGATTTTCGTCATCATCCACAAACTGATGCTCGGGCAAACGTGGCACCTCCTGTTTGATAAGTTTTTCAATATCTCGCAGATAAGGTCTTTCATCTTTGTCACAGAAAGATATTGCAATACCACTGGCATTGGCCCGACCTGTTCTACCGATACGGTGAACGTAGGTTTCGGAAACATTGGGCAGGTCATAGTTAATGACCAAAGAAAGCTCATCAACATCAATACCACGGGCGGCAATGTCGGTAGCGACTAGAACTTTGAGTTTACCATCCTTAAAGTCTCCCAAGGCTTTTTGACGGGCAGTTTGTGACTTATTTCCGTGAATAGCTGCAGCACGAATACCTGCTTGTCCTAATTTCTTTACTATTTTGTTTGCTCCGTGCTTGGTTCTTGAAAATACCAAAACAGAGTCTTTGGGCCGTTCTTGTAATAAATGGACAAGTAATTTTGGCTTGTTCTTTTTACTAACGAAGTATACACCCTGTTCCACCCGCTCGGCTGTTGCTTGCTGAGGTTTAATGGTGACCCTTTCAAAATCACCTAGCATTTTTCTTGACAATTCCACTATTGTTTTGGGCATGGTGGCCGAAAAGAAGAGCGATTGTCTTTTGGGAGGTAGTTTTGCAATGATTTTTTTAATGTCATGAATGAAGCCCATATCCAGCATTTGGTCCGCTTCATCAAGCACCACATAGTCCAAATCGCGAAAAGAGATATACCCTTGACCCATCAGATCAAGCAAGCGACCGGGAGTGGCTACTAAAATGTCCACTCCTGCATTCAAAGCATTTACTTGTTTGCCTTGTTTGACACCCCCGAAGATAACCGTGTTTTTTAGGCCTGTGTGTCTTCCATAGGCCGTGAAACTTTCGCCGATTTGTATTGCCAGTTCGCGGGTAGGGGTAACCACCAATGCCTTTACTTTTCTTTTATTTTGCCTGAGACTGATTCCTTCATACAAATGATGTAAAATAGGAATTCCGAAGGCAGCTGTTTTTCCTGTTCCGGTCTGTGCTACCCCTAAAAGGTCTTTTCCCTTTAGAAGAATAGGAATTGCTTGTTCTTGAATAGGAGTGGGGTTGGCATAGCCTTCTTCTTGAAGAGCCTTGAGAATAGGCTCCGCGAGCCCGAGGTCTTTAAATGTCATACGGTTAGATAAAGGCGCGAAGATACGGTTAATGGTTGATATTGGTTGCTAGTTATTTCGAATAAACTACAGGTTTACTACGGCAGCTTCGGCACAACGTTCACCATCCATGGCCGCTGATACGATTCCACCTGCATATCCTCCACCTTCCCCGCAAGGGAATAGTCCTTCGATTTCAGGATGTTCGAACTTTTCATTTCTGGGGATGTTGACTGGTGACGATGTTCGAGATTCCACACCAACGATATTCGCTTGACTTGTGTAATATCCTTTCATTTTCTTCCCGAATTCGGCAAATCCCGATCGTAATCTACTTCCTATCAATTTGGGAAGCAAAGAATGTAACGGGGCTGATTTTAATCCGGGTTGGTAGGAGGTGGGATTGAGGTCCACCGATGAATTTCCTTCTACAAAATCTGTTAATCGCTGTGCAGGAGCGGTTTGGGTTCTTCCACCTGAAGTAAAGGCCAAACGTTCTAAATCTTTTTGATATTCCAATCCTCTTAGCTCTCCGTGCTTTTCATATTTATACAGATCTTTATCTGCATTGATTTCTACGACAATACCCGAATTGGCATATAGATTATTTCTCTTGGAAGGAGACATGCCATTCACCACCACTTCACCTGGGGCAGTAGCTGCCGGAACAATAAACCCGCCGGGGCACATACAAAAAGAATAGACTCCTCGACCTTTTGATTGATGTACTAAACTATACGCTGCTGCCGGAAGTAATTTGTTGCGTTCTCCTTTGCAATGGTATTGAATCGAATCGATAATTTGCTGTGGATGTTCTACCCGAACGCCCATTGCAAACGACTTTGCTTTTAGAGCGATTTTTTTCTTTTGTAGTAGGTAGAAGATATCTCTAGCGGAATGTCCGGTTGCGAGAATCACACATTTGACTTTTATTTCTTTTAAATCACTTAAAACAATGGATTTCATTTTATTACCATCAGTTATAAAATCTATTACTTTAGTATTAAAATGTACTTCTCCGCCACATTCGATAATTGTTTCCCTAATATTTTGAACGATTTTAGGGAGTTTATTGGTGCCGATATGTGGGTGTGCATCTATCAAGATTTCTTCGGTCGCACCATGATAGACCAAACTCTCAAAAACACGGCGAACATCTCCGCGTTTCAAACTTCTAGTATATAGTTTTCCATCAGAATAAGTACCTGCACCACCTTCTCCAAAACAGTAATTGGAATCCTGATTCACCAAATGGTCCTGATTTATGGCCTTTAAATCGCGCCGTCGTTCTTGCACATTTTTCCCTCGCTCAAAAACAATAGGCTTATAACCAAGCTCTAGACAGCGTAGTGCTGCCCACATTCCCGCAGGACCAAAGCCGATAATATGAACGGGTTTCGCTTTCGAAATATCTTTATAGTCGAATGTATAGCCCTTGGTGGAGGGCATTGGCTCGTTCAGGTAAACTTCCAATTTATAATTGAAGTAGATACTGGGTTTGCGGGCATCAATGGACTTCCTAAGTACTTTGATTTGGATTTCTGACTCCGAAACGCCTAAGTATTTTGCGGTTTTCGTTTTCAGTGCCCCAGATTGCCCCTCATCTTTTAAGTTAATCCGTATTTGGATGTTTCTGATCATGGGGTAAAATTAGGTGAAATTGCAGGAGCACAACTTATTGTTGGTGTGAAACAATTGAATTGTTGATAATTAGTTGCCAAAAGAATGATTTACGTGTATCAGTTCTTTTGCCGTATGACTGGGGCTTTTCCGTAGAAAACATTACCTGCAGCCTAATATTTATCGTCCTCTATCCACTTGGGTCATGGCAAGAATTCATTGGGAGGGAACCGTTTAAGAGTAAGGAAATAACTTGTTTTCCTAGCGGTTGTAAGTTCTGTTTTATGGGAAGACTACAATCCATCCCCCCAATTCTACAATTCGGTCTTTCTTTTTTCTTTTGACAAAGTAATCTGTACAAATTTGGCCTGTAAGTAACCCGACCGATTTATTGTGAAGGTCAAAAAGAGAAAATCATGATCAATTTAGCACGCATTCTAATTCTACTTTTGATAACTACTATAGCCAATGCTCAAGAAGAAGGGACAACTATTGAATTGAAAATCGAGAATATTTCGAGCAATGATGGGCAATTGCTAATCGGCCTATATGATTCTGAAGATAATTGGCTCAAGAAGAGAAGAATGTCCGCATTGGGGCATATTGAAAGCGGCAAAAGTGATGTGACGTTTAAGAATGTGCCCAATGGAATCTATGGTATCTCCCTATATCATGATGAAAATGATAATGGTATATTGGATACCAATTTTTTAGGCGTTCCCAAGGAAGATACCGGTAGTTCAAACAACGCACCAGCCAGATTTGGCCCTCCAAAATGGGAAGAGGCCAAATTCGAGGTAAAAGGAGGAATAATCAAACAAGTAATAAATTTATAATCAAGAATTTCCCTTTTGATGGAAATGAAAACAAACAGTATTTATCATGAAAAAAGTAATTGCAATAGCCCTATTTTTAGTTTCGACCATCACATTTGCCCAAGATCAGTATTCGAAAGGAATGCAAAAGGCATTTCAGCTGTGGGGCGAGGGAAAAACAGTAGATGCCTCCAATCTCTTTGAACGCATCGCAAATGCAGAAATGGATAATTGGCTGCCCTATTACTATGTGGCTCAAATAAATACTGTTGCCTCCTTTGGCGAAAAGGATAAAGAGAAATTGACACGGCAATTGGAAAAGGCTCAAGAGTACATTGACTTGGCGAAAAATATTTCCCCTGACAACCCGGAAATTATCGTACAGCAGGCAATGACACATACTGCTTGGATTGTCTTTGACGGGGCAACTTATGGAATGACGCTATCGGGCAAGGTAGCTGCGCTCTATGCAAAGGCCTTGGAAATTGCACCGGATAATCCCAGAGTGGTATTTTCGAAGGCCGAGTGGGATATGGGCTCGGCAGCCTACTTCGGTCAGGACACGGCCCCGTATTGCAAAGATGTTGAGCGAGCCTTAGAACTTTTTGATACCTTTAAGGCCATATCTGATTTTCACCCTAACTGGGGGAAGGAAAGGGCTCAAGTAACTTTCGAAAATTGCAGTAAATAACCAAGTAAATGCGAAGATTTATAAAAGATATAGGTAATTCACTGTTTGTAGGTTCTTTGATTTACCTAGCAATATTGGCCATCCTATATTTCACGGGTAGGTTTGATGACGGGTTTTCCTGGCAAATAGCATGGCGTGAATATTATGAGAATATTATTTTCTCCGCATTCATTTATTTGATTAATATTTATACATGGCGGCTTTTGGAACAAAAATTTGGAAGTGATTTTAAATCAGTAAAGCGATTGCTTATTGGTTTGGCAGGCAGTTTTGTAGTGACCATCATTGGTGTTTTTATATCAAGAATTATCGTCAAGGTAGGAATCAACAAAATCGGGTTGTTAGAATTTCTTCAAAATGAAAGGCCAGATTCGTATTACAATTCACTTATTATCGCCGCAGTCGTAATAGCTGTTTTTTATGTCTTCTACTATTACAAACACCGTCAAGAAAATAGGGTAAAAGAGCAGAAAATAATCGCTGGCACGGCATCCGCTAAATTCGATGCTTTAAAAAATCAGTTAGACCCACATTTTTTATTCAATAGTTTGAACGTGTTGACCAGTCTTATAGAGGAAGATCCGTATCAGGCACAAAAGTTCACAACTTCCCTTTCAAAAGTGTATCGCTATGTGTTGGAGCAGAAGAATAAAGACTTGGTGACGGTTGATGAAGAGCTGCAATTCGCAAAAACCTATGTGCGGCTTTTGAAAATGCGTTTTGAGGATAGCATCATCTTCGATATTCCTGAGAAAATTAGTGACCCCGATGCCAAAATTGTTCCGCTGTCACTTCAGTTGCTTCTTGAAAATGCGGTCAAACATAATGTGGTTACAGCAGAAAGACCCCTGCACATAAAAGTTCAAGAGGTGGACGGTATGCTTACCGTAAGCAATAATCTACAAGAAAAACAGGTGGTTAAAAAGAGTAGTGGTGTTGGCTTACAAAATATTAGACAGCGCTATGGCATCTTAACGAACAGGCGTGTGGAAATTGAAAAAACTGCAGCTGACTTTAGTGTGAAACTACCGATGCTAACACGCCAAATCTCAGTTTTAGAGACGCAAGAAACTCATCTAGAAGATAAACTCTACGAAAAAGCCAAAGAACGGGTAGAGGCTTTGAAAGGCTTTTACGGTAACCTTTTGGCGTATTGTATTGTAATACCATGTCTTTGGATTCTCAATTACAATACAACTACTTTTCCTTGGGCAATATTCCCTACGCTTGGCTGGGGCTTTGGTGTGGCGGCCCATGCCATGGAGGCTTTCGGGTATAATCCGATATGGGGTAAGCGTTGGGAAGAGAAAAAGATGCGTGAATTGATGGACGATGATAAATTCTAATCGGTTAGAGCTTAAAGACTTGAGGCTTTCTTTTTTTTTTTATCTTTTTT
>CAZTLZ010000114.1:0-11312 GCA_964614665.1 uncultured Maribacter sp. | reverse complement strand
TTATCGTCTTTGAATTCTGAGAATGATTCGATCAACGCAATATTTTCCATGAGTCTACTACCGTTAAAATTTTAATATAACTTTTGCTTCTTTAATATCAGAAAAATCAATTTCCTTTTTTTTCTGAACTGTTACTTTTCCTTTTCCAATGGGTTTAGGTTCCCGTGCTTTCCATTCCAAAACAATTCCGTCGTCAGTGGCTGCAGTAAGATTCCCCTCTATTGTTGCATCCGAAGTTTTCACTTCCATTTTTCTTCCGACATTCTTTTTATACTGTCGCGGCAACACCAAAGGGGTTGCTGCACCTGCTGAAGCTACTTCTAAGGCAAAATCAACCTCATCCCTATCCAAATTGTGCTCAATGGCCCTACTTATCTTCATACAATCTTGAACGGTAACGCCATAATCACCATCAATGACCACTTTGATTTTGTTATCCGTCGAAATCGAAAAATCGATTAAGAATAGCGAACCGTCTTCTTCCAAAGCATCGGTCAATAAAGTGGTTACTTGATCCTTCAACATAACTATAAGAAACAAAAAAGAGGACTTAATAGGTCCCCTCATGAATACTTTTATATCCGTTCAGTGTCGCAAATATACAACTTTTCTATAATTTCACAACTGCCATGAACGTACTATAATTTAAACAATTGCGTTGTCACTACACAGTCTTATTAAATCAACTAAAGGTTCCTTAACTTCATCCTGAATAAAAGAAAAGCCAATTTTAAGATTAAATAGTACTTTTAATTAAAATCAACCCAACTAGCCATGGAAATTTTTACTTCGTACAATCTGATTATTGCTGCATCGGTCATTGTTGTTCTATCTTTTTGGTTCAATGGCATTTCAAAAAAGACAAATATCCCATCAGTATTGATGCTAATTGTTTTGGGAGTTGTTATAAAGATACTCCTTGACATTTTTGCCCCCAATATTCCAAATTTCGAGGGCTCTCTTGAAATTTTAGGCACTGTTGGCTTAATTATGATCGTGCTGGAAGCCGCTTTGGAATTGGAGTTAAAACGTGAAAAGCTCATACCCATACTTAAATCAATGGCCATTGCCCTTATAGGACTAGTAGGTTCGGCATGGGTGGCAGCATTGATCTTATACCAATTCGTAGACGGAATGACCATGCAGTCGGCATGGCTCTATGCAACACCATTATCAATATTATCAAGTGCTATAATTATACCCAGTGTTGGCGGGTTGGCCGAGGCCAAAAAAGAATTCCACATCTACGAAAGCACCTTCTCCGATATTTTCGGCATCATGATGTTCTACTTTTTAACGGGAGGATTAAACCCAGCGGAAGATGGTGGCGTTGTAGGTTTTTCAGTGAATTTATTAATCACCATTGTCATAGCCGTGGTAGCAAGCTACGCTATAATATTGGTTTTTCAGCGCATCAAAAGCCAAGCAAAACTTTTCTTATTAATAGCGGTTTTATTGCTCCTCTATGCTATTGGAAAGAAAATGCACCTTTCCTCATTGATCATAATTTTGATTTTCGGACTCATTGTCAAAAACATCAAACTATTCTTCCCTGGAAAAACAGCTGTTTTCTTAGAGGAAGATCGTATGCATCAGATTTATCATGAGCTTCATATCATAACTTTAGAGACCGCCTTTATTGTCCGTACTTTTTTCTTTGTCATATTCGGTATCACCATCGTGTTATCTTCTTTACTAAGCCTTAAGGTGACCCTCATCAGTATTTTGATCATCGCCTCGATATATGCTATACGTTGGGCGATTTTACGGATTTTTGTGGGGAAGGATATTTTACCACAACTGTTCATTGCACCAAGAGGATTGATTACCGTTCTACTTTTTTATGCCATTCCCGCCCAAGCCAAAGTTGATGGTTTCGAATCGGGTATATTATTATTTGTCATTATTGCAACTAGTTTGATCATGACTTGGGCCATGATAAAAGACAAAAAGAAAATGGGCACTTTGCTAGACGAAATCGACGAGGAGGTCTTAGCTCGAAATGAGGCTGAAGATGCTTTACATGAGCACAAAGAATATCAAGAAAATCTTGAAATTTCCGAGCCTGAAGCTTTGGAAAACCCACAGCACGATAGTGGTATTAATATGGGTGATACGAATATTGAAGAGGAGTTGCCTGAGTAATACTCGAATTTGATTTTTATTTTTTTAAGATCTATAACTATTTTCATAAAGGTTGTTTTACGAGACCAGCAATGAATGAATTTAAAAGCTATCAAGGCTTGTAATATGATTGTAAATATCATCTACTGATGTTATTTCCAGCAAGTCTGTCTTAGGGTCAACAAATGTCTGTGACCCCCTTCCGTTAAGAGAAACTTTGGAGTTAACATAAATCGACAAATCTCTATGCCCATCAGTGGAATAGATTTTGTTCAAGTAATGTGCGAATTGCCAAACCATATCTGGTTGAAAGCTCATTTGCTTTTCTTGAATAGTTGATAAATACCGTGAAGGATAGATGATAAATTTTTTATCGGTCTCATTATCAACAACGGTAAATTCTGTAAAGCCATTTTTTTCCATTACCATTACGTGCCAAGCAAATCGAAAACCGTTTTCGGTCCATAGCACGTTATCGGTCAACATAAAATGCCGTAGTGGAAAGGTAAATTGAAAAAAGACATAAAGCGATACTATCGGAATCGCCATCCGGTTGGTCTTGAAAGTTTTTGCGTTGCCGGATATTTCTTTTAGGCGGATTCCGATTTTTTTCAAAACCTTCTTCCATTCAGCCCCCGTTATAAAAATCAGACTCGCCGCGATCATCATCCACGGAAACATTCCGATATTGAAAAGCACATAGGTCAGCACATGAAAAATGACAACGAAAATATAGGCCCATAGTCGTGAACGTTTGTAAAAAAGTAAAAAAGGAATGATCAGGTCATATAACATGCCACTCCAGCTAAAAAAATAAGCTGTCATATCATAATTGAAAAGATTTCCGATAATGGGGGTATCCGTGCGTGCTCGAAGCCATATTTTGAGCGGCTGGGCCTCAAAAAGCCAATCAGATTTCAACTTTGCAATTCCCCCGAAAATATATACCGCAGCAATCTGCAGTTTCAAAATGAGGATTGTCCACTCCGGTACTTTTGCCAATCTAATCTTTTTAAAGATTCCGGCATCCAAACTATAATTCCGATGGGCCGGAAGCCATATCAATAAAAAAGCGATCAGGGATGCGAAATAGTAGTGATTCAGGTACCATGACTTTTCGATAAGCTCCAAATAGGTAAAGGACAAAAAGAAAAGTACGGTAGAAATCCTATAGAAAAAGCCAAGGGCAACAAACAAAGCAAACAACGCTGATGCCCCAACAATAATATACATGGTTGACAGATCAAAGGGCCGTACCCAATCAAAGTATTGATAAGTAAAGTGGAACTCCGGGGAGGTATAACTATCTTCGATCCAACCTTTCCACATAAATCGCAGTTGCGAAAAACACATTAAAAAACCAAAGGCTTTTCTGAAAATGACCAAAGGGAGTATTGAGGTGGGCGCTAAAAGCGATGACTGTAATTCTTTAATCCCCATCGTTGTCATTAAACGTTATGGTAGACCCCAAAACATTGGCCATGTCAACTTTTATTAGGACTAGTAGATCCCGAAACGAATTTTTCAAATCTACAACGGCATCCGAATTGACAGTTATTTCATCTTCAAAAGAACCTTCAATTACGTCCAGCTTACTTTGGCATTCGGAAAACTGGTCCGTAATTTTGATAGCAAAGTTTTCGCTTCCGATCAGTTCTAGGAAGTCATCAAAACCAACGCGAAATGGTGTTTGGGCAAAATCCCCCCTGTAACATCGCCGTAAAGCGGTAAGATGTTGTTGAACGATTTCCTTGGAAATACCGCTACGATGCGCTTCCAAACGCACAGCTTCGACCATACCGCCATTACTATCGCCAAGTGGATTACCAAGCTTTGAAATTATTACTTCTTCTATAAGTGTAACCATTGCATTGATTACCTGATTCTGACTTCCACTGATACCGTTTTCCAATGAACGTGTAAATGTGGTTTCATTGGCTTCCCAAAGACCGTTGAGTTGTTCTGACTTTGTCAAGAGATTTTCGCTCAACGCTACTAAATAAGACATTCTGCGCTCTGCATTTTCATCGGTTGTAAACGTACCGAGGGCATTAACGGAACTTGGTGGGAAAAGAAGATATTCCAAACCGGAAATTCCTTTTGAAGAAGAACCTATAGAAGCAATAAAATCCGCATCAATATTCTCTGTTCCACTGATGTTTTCGTCGATTCTTGACGTGTCGGTAGGCCAACGGTTGATCTCGAAGGCAACAAAACTGTCCGCAACGGCTCCAAGGTCGTAAAGTTCCAATTGTTTCCAAACCATTTGCAACGATTTCCATTGCTCTTGAACTGCCACTAGATTTGTGGCCGTGACATCCATTTGGAAAGTTTTTGTGACTCCCAGCAATTGTTCCGCTTCTGTGATAAAGAAAGAACTCAACGGTGTTATTTCGTTCTCATATATATTTTTTAGCTGGTTGTACTTATAATACTCTACTTGGGAGGAGAATTCGGAATTTCCTTCCTTTTCACAGCCTTGAATGGTCAATAGGATTGTTAAACCTATGACTACTAAAGAAGGGTATAATCTTTTCATTTGAATAATACGGTTATAACGATTCGATAAATTCAATCAACTTTGTGCGTTCAGGTGCCGAAAGTTGCATAAATGCTACTTTCGAGGCCGAAGCCTCCCCTCCGTGCCATAGAATGGCTTCTTCTATGTTTTTTGCCCTACCATCATGTAAAAGGTTTGTATGTCCGTTTACCGTTTCGATAAGTCCGATACCCCAGAGGGGCGGAGTTCTCCATTCCGTTCCAGTGGCATCAAAATCAGGTGCATTATCCGCCAAGTCCTCTCCCATATCATGTAACAACAAATCGGTATACGGACGTATGGTTTGATTCTCCAATGCCTTTATCGGATAGGAGCCCGTCTGCATTAACGGAATATGACAGGCTACGCAATTTACATTTTCGAACAATTGCTTCCCTTCCAGTACATTTTGTTCCTCAAAATCCCTTCTAGCGGGAACGGCCAGGGTGGCCGAATATAAAGTGACCTTGTCCAAATTTTCATCACTGATTTCAGGGCTACCACCATTGGCCAAAGTTTCGCAATCAACCCCCGGCGGGCAATTTTCATTTGGAAAGAGAGAAGAGGTGATTCCTAAGTCGCCGGCAAACGCCCCGGCAATCTGCTGTTTTAGGTTGGGTTGGTTACTTTTCCATCCAAATTTCCCTAATTTTTTGGTGCCCGACATTATATCATGCACATAGTTGACCTTGCCTGAAATCCCATCCCCATTATTATCGTTTTCATCAACATAACCTAAAATGGTACTTTCAGGAACCGCATCCAACAATCCCAACCCTATCATTTGATTAGCGATCCTCGGGGACACTTGAATATTCCCAACCATAGGGCCGTAGTTCAAATCCGTAAAAAAATAATCCGGTTTTTGCAGGCTTACTGAAGTGCCATCGGGATAGCTAACGACCATAGGTTCGTAAACGACCCTGATTTTTCCTTCCACATCTATATTCTGAATCACATCATCTTGAAATTGGCCTCCGTAAGTCGGTTCAGGGAGATTGCCCCCAAAGGCATCGATTCCCGGAATACTCAGGCGGAATAATAATCCTGTCGATTTTTCATCATCAAATTGAGGTGCTCTACCTCGACCGTCCTTGAAATGGCATCCCGAGCAGGAACGAGCATTGAACAAAGGTCCCAGACCATCCCTAGCTGTTGTCGAAGCCGGTGCCGTCACCCAATTTTGATTGAAAAGGGAATTGCCGGTAAAGAAAAGCAGCCCGTTGTCATCATCTAGATTAGGTGCCTGAAAGGTAAATGCATTAGGCGAAATATCGAACAATGTCGTTTCGCCGCCCAAGAGTTCCTCCCCTTGGTCGGCGCGGAGGGGAACATATTCATCTTCGCCGTCTTTTTGACAGCCTATCAAAAAAATAAAGGATGACAAAAAAAATAGTATTTTGAGTGGTTTCACAATCAACATCTTGGTTGTTTTTTAGCCTAAAATCAGAACCCCACAAAGCGGGGTTCTTATTTTCGTGCGGCAAAAGTATCATATCATTACTCTGGCAAATCGGTAGAAACAGCAATCCCCAAAGCGGTTCCGCCTTCAACAAATTTATCCCCTAGTGTTCTCAAGGCATTGACGGCTTCCAAAACCTTGGGTCTTTCGGCAACATCGGATATTGCAAAATCAAAAGGGATGGCCGTAGCATCGACTGCTGCTTCGGCAGCAGCCAATTGGGCGGTGATTTCAGCACCCAAAGTAGCATCTGCTTCGGTAATCAAATCTTCTAGGGAAGGGCCGTTAACCGATGAATAACTTCCTCTAAAAACATTGGCGATACCAGCAAGGTTTAAACGCAAATCCCTATGGGTATTGTCACTGAAACAAGAATGCTCATCTTCCTGATCTTGATTGTCGTAAGCAACGAAAACCCTTTCCCCTGCCAATTCCGATTTCGACAAGGTCGATATTCCATTGAACATATTCTTCAATGCGGTATCTTCGTCCAATGCCAAGAATGTTGGGCGATAGGCGCCACCTTCCTTCCATTCATCCAATAGCAATTGTAAATGATCCAGCAATATTTCAGCAGTCACTTTTAAATAGTCCCTTCTTCTATCTTGATTTGCAGCTGTGCCCCCATCTACAAAATCCGTGTACGGTCTTTGACCGGACATTTTATCTGACGGATCGGTATTATCCTGCCCCCAAAGCAAAAACTCGATTGCATGAAAACCAACACTGATATTAGCTTCGCCCCCCTGTTCATTTAAACCCTCCAGAGTAGCCTTATCTATGGTAGGGAAAGTTGAGAGATCATTGATGATACCGGACATGTCCGCACCTTCAACGTAGTCCACATAGTTTTCATCCAAAGGCCATGCGTTCAGAAATCCTTCCGGCCCATCACTGTCATCAATAGGACCATTCGCAAATCGGAAAGCTTCCGTTTGCCCGTACGGTTCACGAGCTGCTTTCCACGCCGTTTTGGCCGTTTCGAAATTATCCGCTGTTGGGTCGTTAGCAAAAGTATTGATCGCTGTTTGCAATAGTGCCGCGGCATCATACGCATCTTGATAGTTCTCGAATACTAAATTGGCGTAGGTAGACATTACCTCTGATTTCTTTATGGAATTGTCTACATCTGGGATTGGATCTCCTCCAGAATCATCACTGGAACACCCACTGATGATTAATGTAAATGCACATAGAAAACAAAGCTTTAAGGGTACTCTTTTCATACTATACTTATTTAGACTGGTTAAAAATAGAAATGCAAATATATTTTTCCAATCTAAAACAGACAAGTTTATTTAGATTAAATTTAAATAATAATTAAGTTAAATTTTTGAAGGATATCCTTTATGGAAATTGAAATTTGGAATATTGATAGTAGTCCTTAGAATCGGCTATTCTATAAAGACAAGTTCAAAGATGTACCAAACGGCTATCAAGAATTTACCTATATCCCTTCAAATTTATCTTATCTTAGTTCCACATGAAAAGATATATAGACCAAATAATTTATGTGCCTAGGTTGGGAAGGCATACATTTAATAAGAATCGGTATAATAACCATCGCAACTTTAGTCCTTTTAATCTCTTACCTAACAATCAGGAAGGAAAAACAGGAAGAGTGCTCCATTTAAAATCAAAGTTGATTTCAACGACCAATTTGTAAATGATTTTCTAAATGCTCTTCTTGATATTCATTTTGCTTTTTGTTCCAGCCTTGATAAAGGCCATATTTGGTATAATTTCGGAACGTAAAAAACGTGAAAGGGCCAATGAAAAATGGCTGGAGTTTCAAGAAGGAGAAAACAACAAATTCAAACAAACGATTAATGAAAAATAAGCTTCTAATACTTTTTTTCTTGGTTTTATTGACTGGCTGCAGTAACCAGAAACCAACCCCGAAAGAAACGGTCACTGCGTATTACAATGCTTTTGATTCTGGTAATTTCAATGAAATTAAAACGTTAATAAGTGATACTATTACAATTAAAACCGGAGATTTTGTAACACCTTATAGCGGAGACGGTTTTTATGAATTTTTCAAATGGGATTCGATATTTAAGCCATCATATGAAATCGTTGAATTAGAAGAAAAGAATAATCACATTTTAGCAACTGTTGCACAAGAGAATATTCGTAATAAGTTTTTAAAGAATAACCCCTTGACGTTCAAGGTCAAAGTTTCCTTTGATTCTGGGAAAATTTCAAACCTAGAAGAATTGGAATACATTAAGGTGAATTGGGATGTTTGGAACAAGCAAAAAGACTCCTTGGTCGATTGGATAAAAAGCAATCATCCTGAACTAGACGGATTTGTTAATGATATGACAAAGAAGGGTTCAATAAACTATTTAAAGGCTATCGAACTTTATTCAGCAAATCAAAATACACTGTAAGTCAAAGTTTAAATAAACAATTACTTATTTTGATCCTCTGGAGTTGACATCAAAAAAGTACCAACCGGGTATAATGAATACTTCCCTATATTCTGCTTAACAAACGGGAAATCATCCAGCGTCATTGCAGCTTTTTCTTTTGAGGATGCGTTGATGAAGAATACCAAGGCTGGACTTTGCTCGTTCTCCTTTCCAATTTTTTCAACGTCTAGATAGGCATTTTCAATAAGGCCTTCATTCCAAAGTTCGAGTAATTTGGCATTCTGTTGCCCAAGGAATTCTTCATACTTATCATCATCGATAATCGTCCAAACTGCAGCAAACGATTTCTTGCCCTGAGACACCTTTTCAATGGATTTACTATTGTTGCGTTTTAGCCATTTCACTCCAATAGGATAAAGCTCGTATTTTGTGATTCCTGCAAGATAGGCGGGGGTATTGTTCAAAATAGCCCGTACTTCTTTTTCGCTCTTGCCCTTGATAACGAAGAAGGCGTTGGTAAATTTCTCACTATCGTTAAGTTCAGATTCATTATCTACGTATGCATTCTCAATGATTCCCTTTCTCCACAAATCCATTACAACCATTACCTGCTCTTGAATTGTGGGGATTATATCTTCAACGGTATTTCCCCGTGTCCAATCCCAAACTACAGCAAAGGATTTCATTGGTGTAAACACCTCTTTTTTTGTTGTAGCCTTTTCGGTCGAATTCGAATTGTCGGGCTTATTTTTTTTCTGCGAATCCTGACAACTGATAAAAAAAATAAAGCTTAGTATAAAAAGGGAGGTAATTTTCATTTTAGGTTGTTTTTTGATTGTTAAGACATTCTTTTTAAGGTGTTCTCCTTGGTGAATATATAGTGTTTGATTACTCCTATCACGTGCATTGCGAAGAGTGCCATCATTATAATGGCCATTATTCCATGTGCTTTAAGTGGTGGTATTTCGGAATGTTCTTTGATCAATTCAAAGTTGTCCGATTTTAGAGCCTCTCCATAACCGCCCAAAAACATTGCGGCTATACCTGAAATGGTCAGTCCGAATAATAGGAAGTAGAAGATATTATGAATCCAAACAGCCAGTTTATCATTTAAAACCGAACCCGTTTTTACATCCGCTGGGCGTGGTGCCTTAAAGAACAACCAACTTCTAAAGAGTGTTAAGATGAATACAACAATGCCAAGGACAGCATGTATCTTGATCAAGCCCATCTTTTCGGAAGGCTCAAGCCCTTCCATATACTTACCTAGTGGGAATAGTATCAAAATCAGCAATGCCGTAATCCAATGGATGGCAATTGTTCCCTTACTATACTTTTGAGGTGAATCTTGTTGGTTTTTTGTTTTCATTAAACAGATAGATGAATTCTAAAGTTTAAAGGGTGTTCTTTACTTTAAAAGTGGTCAAAGCGCAAAATTAAGTTCTCCGAATGGTGAACAATTGTATAAATCGGTCATTTTTTAAGTATTGACGAGCTACACAGTTTGCGGTCTATCTGGACTTTCTATACAGAAATTGTATGAATTGGTCATTTATTTTTTTGGTGAATTTTCTAGGCGTTGTACCTGTATGTCGTTTAATATGCCTAATAAAATGGGGTTGGTCGTAAAACATTTCTGTCGGGGGAGAGCCCGTGCTTTTTAGCTTTGCCGAAGCGTCAAAACCACGTAGGATGTTGAGGTACGTTTTTAGGGAAACACCACAATATTTGTTCAGATAACGATTGATGGTCCTGTTGGTCATGTTTACCCTATTTGCCAATTCAGTGGCTCTTATGCTTCCTCCTGTTTCGTAAATTGCTTTTGCCAACTTTAGCTTGTGGGGAGCAATGACCTTATTGCCACGAAGTTTTATCATTTGATCCTGCCATTGTTGAATCGATAGCTCGAAGTCATCAAAAGAAAATGTATCGGCATTCAAATAGTCAAAGGGTAAATGAATAGATGTGTCTAAAAGATGGTGCTGTGTCTCATGGAAAAGATACTCTGGTGCCAAAATCGTGAAACGACACCCAATGACGGTTGAATTTTCAGGAAGTGTTATCTCTTTAGGTTCCGTCCAAAGACCTGTCTTAATATAGTTGCTGATTTCTCCCTCTTTGATTACAAAGTATATTTTTGGAAAGCCATCAGGTGTTACCGTAAAGTGTTCCACTTCATTTGTCAAGCTACGGTAATACCAAAACGAATCTATTTCCTTGGAAAGCCTAGGAGAAGGCGGATATTCCGAATATCTTTTGATTGTCTCCATACTCATTGTGCGTTCAAAGGTTCAATTTAAAATATAATATCGCTTCAATAGAAGCATATATAGTATTCTTCCATAAAAATAGCCTTTATGTCTTCCAATCCAAATACTATGAAGTGTTACATTTAAAGTTGTTAATCTAAAACGTGCAAATCATAATCTGCATTAAAATAAATATTTTGAAACGATATTTTTGACCAATCTATAGTCAATCGACAACTCGATTTACCATTTTCAAATTCTTATAAGCGTAATGTTGCTATTTTGAAAAAGCCTCTAGCTAAAGAATTACTGCAGTACGTTCAAACAAAAATATTTGCACTTTTAAGAATCGTAATGACCAATAAAATGTTTTAATGAAATAGCACTGAAATGGAGAAATACCGTTACACTTGGTATAAATGAACGTACGTTTGTAGTATAAAAAATCCCAAACAATTGACTTTCAATTGTTTGGGATCTAAATTTTGTTGGCCCACAAGGACTCGAACCTTGAATGACGGTACCAAAAACCGGAGTGTTGCCAATTACACCATGGGCCA
>CAZTLZ010000113.1:0-11536 GCA_964614665.1 uncultured Maribacter sp. | reverse complement strand
GAGGGAAATATCGTCAGCCTCAAACTGCTGCCTCAACCGCCCATTCTTCATAATGCCGATATGGGTGGCCACCTCTTTGGCACGGAACAGATCGTGTGTGGCCATCAAAGTGGCAACACCCTTGCTCCTAAGTTTTTGGAGTAAGTGTCCGAACTCGTTGCTTGCCTTTGGGTCGAGGCCCGAGGTAGGCTCATCGAGCAGTAACACCTTGGCATCCTTGGCCAGTGCGATGGCAATACCCACCTTCTGGCGCATTCCTTTTGAAAAGCTGCCAATGCGATTGTGGAAGGCCTCGGATTGAAGGCCTGCTTCTTCCAAAAAGCCCTCCAACTGTTTTCTATCTAGGCTTTTGCCCCCGATACCCGAAAAATAGTCGAGGTTCTCCACCGCGGTGAGACTAGGGTACAGCATTAGGTTTTCAGGGATATAGGCCAAAAATCGCTTGGTCTCCAAAGGATTCTCGTTGACGTTCAATTGGTTGATAAAGGCATTTCCCGATGTGGGCTCAATAAAGCCCAATAAGAGGTTGATGGTCGTGGTTTTACCGGCACCGTTCGCACCCAAAAGACAATAGATGTCTCCTTCCTTGACAGATAGTTCCAATTGGTCTAAAGCGGTAAAGTCGCCGTACTTTTTCGTGAGATTGTTCGTGATAATCATATCTTTTGATTTATGCGTTTGTATGTTGGTTGGTTGCTATGGGCCAATCATCAGTTGTAGGGAAATTTTCCATTTTCCAATCCATTACTTCCCTATCATCAAGTAAACATTCCTCAAGCTGCGTAGTTATTGAGCGAACATCAAGATGTTGTCCTATAAACACAAGTTCAATCTTCCGATCCCCAAATGGAGTGGCCCATTCTGACTCTATCAATTTTTGGTTGTCGACAAAAGAAGCATAGTTGATTCGTTCCGAAAAGGGCATGGAAGCCCACCATACCCCTGCGGGATCCACTTTAGTGGAGCCGCCCGCGGTACTCCAGATCAGGGCTTGATCCCTCCGTGAGGCCAACCAAAACAAGCCTTTACTACGTATGATGTTCGAGGGGAAACGGTTGTTCACATAGTCTAAGAACCGTTTAGGATGGAATGGCCGCTTACTTCGAAATACGAACGACCCGATACCATATTCTTCAGTTTCAGGTACATGTTCATTTTCGAGCTCCCGAATCCAACCAGCTGAAGTTTCGGCCTCCTCAAAATCGAATAAGCCTGTGTTCAATACTTCTCCCAAAGGTATTTCTGAATTTTGGGAAGGTAGTATACGCGCCGCTGGGTTCAGTTTGTGCAAAATATCATAAAGGTTACGTAGATCTTCCTCAGTCACAAGATCAACTTTATTAAGCAAAATCACGTTGGCGAACTCTACCTGATCCGTCAGGAGGTTCACAATGGTGCGGTCGTCGCCCTCGATATCTGTCAAATTACGGGAGGTCAGGTAATCGGGACTGGAAAAATCCTTTAGAAAATTAAAGGCATCGACCACTGTGACCATGGTATCGACATAGCTAAAACGACTTAGGTCAATGCTACCGTCTTCACTTTCAAAACTAAAGGTCTGAGCCACGGGAATGGGTTCTGAAATGCCCGTACTTTCAATAAGCAGGTAATCAAATTTATTTTCCTTGGCCAATTTTTCGACCTCAACCATCAGGTCTTCCCTAAGGGTACAGCAGATACAGCCGTTTGACATCTCGACCAATCTTTCCTCCGTTCGAGACAGTGTATTTTGATTCTCTACGAGCTGGGCATCGATATTTACCTCGCTCATGTCGTTTACGATTACGGCCACTTTTAGGCCTTCTTTGTTGTGTAGAATATGGTTGAGCAGTGTGGTCTTGCCCGCGCCCAAGAAACCGCTGAGTACGGTTACAGGTAACTTTTTCATTTTCAGAGTCTTTAAGTTATAAAAGGAATATTGACAGAAATGGATTATCCGTTTGAAATACTGAAGGGATACTCATGATTTAAAAAAATGCTATATAGCTTTATGAGTTGGTTCAATCAAATTTATATGGAACCGACATTAATCGACCCAAAAAAACTGTTTTGAAACCGTAGCCAAAAGCGGGAACCAACAAAACATAACTATCCCTGTAAAATATTCGGGGGCGGTTTGTTGTGAAAGTAATCGGAAAGAAGTGTTTTTTGAGATGGTGTTTTATACTCCGTAAAACCACTATTGGTTTTTGGTACTAGAGGTCTTGAAATTTTAAATTCAGTATTTGGGGCAAAATCAAATGTTATGCCCTTTTTAGCATTAACGATAAGTACACATTCCTCACAATGGGAAACCTCTTTGTCATCGGATGCATGTGACATGGCATGCAAACTTACCACTCTAGTCAACAAGAATATTGCTAGAAAAATAAGAGAGATGCTATGTTTTTTATATGTTTTCATTATTCGTTAAACACTACATAAAGATACTGGAATTCTATAACTCAATGTTGATGACTACTATTTCTTATGAGGCTCCAATTTTTATAATGGGCATAGGCCACAAGGCTTGCTCCTAAAGCTGTATTTCCAGCTTCCCACCATTCAGAAAAATCAAGACGACTTACGACGAGAAATAGAAAACCAAAGCTTGCTATCCACAGAGGTAATTTGGTCCTGTGTATTCTACGAAAACTAGGCCAGAGTGAAACTACAATCAATACTAATCCAAAGGCAATAAAGAACCACTCAATCACCGGGTTTTGTAAAATATATAATCCTGCAAAAGCAGAGAAAGATAGTAAAATGGGTAATGCCAGGCAGTGCAGCGCGCAAAGAATAGCACTTGTGACGGCGATAATATCAAAAGTCTGATGGTTTGTTTTCATTTGCTTCATAAAAATTCAAACTACTGTTTTTCAATTAGTTATTTCAAGCTATTGGTTTTGTATTGCCTACCTTTCTAATGTAACTTTCGCCCAATGACGATACAGCTTAGAAGCATGATAAAAGTGGCAATTAACAAGGGCCATATAAACTGTATATGTTTTTTATCATTCGAATCTCTATCGTCATATTTTGCTGTAAACTTTGTCCAGTCTATGGTATCTCCTGATAACTCTTTGAATATCGAGGGGTAAAAAAACAATCGTAGTTCTTCATGAAAATCGCCTGTTGCATCTAAAAAATTCAAGTGATGATCCAAACTGGTTCCCGCAAGTTCATTGAATGCCAGTTGCAAATGCATATTGGGTAGAAATACCGATAACTGTTTACTAGCTGCTTCACGTTCGGTCATTTTTTCTTGCAATGCCTTGGTATCCTTGGCGGAATCATCATCTCCCATTTGTTGCATGGCATAATACCATGTCCAGTTAAACCCTTCGGTCGGATATCCGAATTCTTCGAATTGAGGATAATGGTCGTAAAACTTTTGTAAGGTTTCCCTTTTATCGGTATCCCATTTGGTGTGATAACCGTCACGTTGACTGATCATGGTACTCAAAGCTTCCGGAACCGGATATTTATTTGTTAAATAGGCATTGATTCCTGCAGGAAATAGAATGAGTAAAACCAACCAGATAGATAGTAATAACAGGGCATTAAAGCCAGAATTCTTTTTAAAATTGATAACCAAAAAGCACAGGGCGAACCAAAATGCGACATATAAAAATGATAGGAGCACCATCATCATGAAGTTCATAGCTAATGGAATCGACAAAACGAGTTTGGCGACCATAAGCAATATCCCGAGAACTAAATAAATTAGTATTACCCGAACAGATAACTTCGTTAAGAGATATTTCAGTTTCGATGGTGTTTGTACGGATACCAATCGCCACGTTCCGGTTTCGGTTTCTTCGGACAATAAATTGAAGGTAAAAACGATAATCAAAAGTGGAAAGAGGTATATCAATACGAACGATAGGTCCAGATTTCCGGATTGTAAATTCATCGGGTTGACCAAATCGGTATCATATCGCTGTCCCTCCAGATTTTTGATGGTAATCCGCTGCACATTAGGATTCACGTCACTCTGACCAATGGAAATCCCCGCAAGCTGGGTCGGACTGTTTACAAAGGCGAATTTCAAATAATACATCAAAAGCCCCAAATCGTCTTTATGCAATGAAACATTTCGTTCGATATGACTTTTTTGATGACTTTCAACTTGGTCAATCGCAGCTTTCTTTTGGGACAAGAACTGATGACCTATGCCAATACTTATCACACCCAATATGACGATAAGGACCAAACTGGCAATAACTGCTCGCGATCTTAAAAATTGTAAAAAGAGAAGTCTGTACATGGCTATATCGCTTTTGCTTTTTTAGAAAGGTACCCTAGTCCAAAAAAGGACAACAAAACCCAGCCCAATAATGAGAAAATGCCTAGTGAGGCTTCTTTCAGCGAACTTTGTAAAGGCTGCATTTGGTGTTCAAAATCAGGAAATTCTTCCCAGTGTTCATGACCGACGACATTGCTTTTTCCTTCTGAACTATTTACCTGAGCCCCAATATATTCCATTTGCAATTCATTCATTTCCTGTGCCAATTGATAGCGGTAGGTTTCAGCCTGTTCTTGAAAATCTACATAGCCCTTAAAATCGGTTCCCGTAAATGCCATGGATATGTTCTTGATGGCCGTAAACGGATTCAGCACGGCCGTAAACCGGCTGACATTGTTCTGTTTTTCATAAATGTTCAAAAGGCTATCGTGGTGTTTTTTATGCAGGGTTGCCGTAGTGCGCTCACCTTCGCGCATTACAAAACCGCCGTAGTTAAACGGAAGTTGGGTGATGGAATCAACCTTATGAACGGCCAAAACCGAATCTCTTAATCCATTGAAATAGGGGTCATCGGGATCGTGGCTATCTCCTTTTTTGATTACATCCCGTTCAACGGCCGATTGAAAACTAAGTTTTGAAGGCGTTGGATATATAACGTTTCCGATGGCCTGTGAGGTCTTGGGAAGCAAAACCACCATGAATAACCAAATTCCCAATAGGGTGAGTAGCGCATTTTTAGAAGAATGCGAGCTTGTTGATACCGCAATGGTCATGAAACAAAGAATGAACAGAAAGAGTGCATATCCGAAGAATAACAATGAAAAACGTTGCCACGAATCAACAGCATTGACCGTAGTCTCTCCAAAAAGCAAGAAAAAGACAGTGATAAGAACAATTGGCAAAAAGAAAAGGAGTGCCAGTATGAAAAGCCCCAACGATTTGCCGAGTAATATTTCCTTCCAATGTGCCCCTTGAGACAAGAGTATTTTTAGGGTGCCGTTTTCCCTTTCGGCAACAACGACAGAAAATCCCAAGAAAAACAGAATCAAGGGCAAAACTAATTGCAGGAGCATCGCCATACTAAGTTCTCCAAAACGTAAGGTACCTGTCGAAAACCCTGCATCAGAAAAGTTGACACTGTTCTGTCGATGTGCTTCCAAAAAAACTGCATTCCCTGTAAAACTTTCGATGCCGTAATCGAACATGCTTAAAGGCTGTTTCATTCGAAAGGCGAACGAACCAAAATGTGCCATGCGGTGTGGATGCTTATCGGGGTTAGCCTCCCAGCTTTGACGCGCCTTTTTTTGATGTTCCAATCGAATGGCATTTTGCTCCGAATAATTATGTATACCACTGACCGCCGCATAGGCGGTCAGCAGCATAAATACGGCTAACATTATATAAATTACTTTGGTCTTAAAAGCATTCTTAAGAAAATGCTTCATGAATAGACCGATGTTCGCCTTTTTCATTCGTTAAAATTTATAAGTCGCATTTAGCAAGACATTTCTCGGCGCTCCTGGACCTAGCCTAGAAGGATTAAGCCCCCCTAACCAATATGTCTCATCAAACAAATTATTTATTTTGAGCGTCAATTGGATACCTGTATTATTTGGCTTGTAATATACAGCTGCATCAAATACGGTATAGTTTGGTAATAATACTCTATCAGTAGCGTATGTAGGGTTGTACCAAGTAAATCGCTCATCCATATATTGAGCACCAAAACCTATACCGATGCCTTTTAAGGTTTTATTCATAAAGTCATAACGCCCCCAAAAATTTGCATTGTGCTTTGGAGCTCCTCCAATTGGTTCGCCTATAAATTCTTCTATAGCATCTTCTACAATTTCAGCATCTGCAAAACCGTAAGATGCAGTAAGTTGAAAGTTCGGTGATACATAACCTGAAATATCCA
This sequence comes from uncultured Maribacter sp., assembly GCA_964614665.1. Lineage (GTDB taxonomy): Bacteria > Bacteroidota > Bacteroidia > Flavobacteriales > Flavobacteriaceae > Maribacter_C. The sequence continues at coordinate 5,390 of CAZTLZ010000113.1, read as the reverse complement.
TTTCAAAACCTGTACTTTTTTGCTCACCTCTTGTGGTTAGGTTATCTAAATCATAGGTATCACCCAGTAAGATATTCTTTTGAGTAATATTAAAAATTGCAAGGTTGGCAACTAATTTTCCGTTTAAGAACTCGCCCTTTGCACCGACTTCCAACAAACTACTTTCTAAAGGATCAAATCTACTAGGTGAGGCGGACCAAAAGAAACCCTCAGCAGACGGAGATAATGAAACCGTATTTGTATGTGGTTGAAACCCTTCTAGATAAGTGGCATACGCACTAATACTATTACTGACTTCATAGGTTAAACCTAATCTAGGTACAAAAGCACTGGTTTTGTACTCTTCTTCATCTGCCTGATAATTAAAGATATCGGTGAACCACTCATACCTTAAATTGAATAAGGCCGAAAATTTCCCAAGCTTAAATTGGTTTTGAATATAGATACCGCTTGAAGATGATAAATTTGCGGGAATTCTTAGTTCAGAAAGACCGTAATCACTAACATCTCTAGCACCATTAAAAGGGTCTTCTAAATTAAAAAATGCTGCAGCGGGTTTCGGTATAGTAACACCGTCAACAACGATTTGTTGAAAATTATCTGCATTATCTGGGTCGAAATTAGACTGACCCCCATCGACAGTTAAATATCTTCTGGCCCGTAGAAATCCAGCTCCGATTTTTCGTTCCCAACGTGTACCGTCATAGCCAACTAATATTTTATTAGTAATCTTATTGCTTTTGATATCATAGGTAAAATAGGTGCTGAAATTATCTGTTTCCCAAAATTGTTGTCTTTCATCATATCGCAACCTTGCCAGGGTAGGGATCACGTTACCCTCAATATCGACCACGGAACCACCAACTCTATGTTCGGCTAAATCTTCATCCCAAGTTTGCTTCATGAACTGCGCATTGAAACCAAAGCTTTCAGTAAACTTTTTACTAAAGTTGGCCATGAAAATAAACTCCTTGTTTTTGTAATGGTCGCTTGATGCACCGACATTCCTTGTAATTGGGGTGCTATTCAAATCAAATTCACCATTAATAGCCCCAAAAATGGGTTGACCCCTATCTAAATTACCATCGGCATCGCTGTAAATCATTTCCACATTAAGTGATGTACTCTCGTTAGGGATATAACTCAAAGATGGTGCAAATAGAACTGCATTGTTGTTCACAACATCTCTAAAGGAGTCTGCTTCTTGAATGGCTGCATTAAAGCGATATAATAAGGTTTTTGATTCGTTTAGTGGTCCTGTAAAATCGGCCGTAGCTCTTAAAGTTCCAAAACTACCTGTAGTTAAAGAAACTTCACTACGCTTTTCAGTCAATGGTTTTTTAGTCACCATATTTACCGTACCACCGGGATCTGCACTTGAAAAAGTTACCGATGATGGCCCTTTTATAACCTCAACACGCTCTAGGTGCGAGGTAATGGGCTGTAGAAAATAATACTGACGGGTGCGCATTCCGTTTAGTACTTGTCCGTCATCTCCCTGTGTAATACCACGAATATTATAGTGATTATACAATCCTGTTTGGCTAACATTACTCACAGTTTTAACAGCATCAGGCAATTGAAAGGCAAGGCGATCTGTCATCAATTCTTTGGTTACCGAAGTTATAGCTTGTGGTAGTTCTTTGTTTGCGATGGCTACTTTAGTGGCTGAGAAGGAATAGTCACTATTATAATCAGTTCTGGCACGGCCAATGACTTCAACATTTTGTAAATTTTCAGCTGCTTCGATCAATACGATAGTACCCAATTCTAAGATAGAGGAACTTACATCAATAGATTTCTGATTCGAAGCAAAGCCTAAAAAACGTACTTCAAAATCATAATTACCCTGAGGCACATTTAATTCGAATGTACCATCACCACCTGTAAGCACTCCGAAGGTATTGTCTACATTAATCAAAGAGACAGTTGCTCCGAAGATGGGGTCGCCTTGCTCGTCAGTAACCGAACCTGTTACCGGTACTTGTGCATAGACCTTCCCAGCTAAACCAAAAAGTAATAGTATAAATAGTATTTTAAAAAGTTTCATTTGTGTTAATTTTAATTGTAACCCAATCTGTTGGCGATTAAAAAGTTTTGTGGTCGCTTAAGACGGTCAGAATTTTATTTCTTAGGGTTGATTTGAGATTTTAAATTGTTTTTAAGTATAGATCTTGTAATTCGTTGGCATTAACAGCCTTAGTTTCTGAGGTATATACCAAACGCCCTTCTTTCATAATTCCGATTTTTGTACCGACATTCACAGCGTTGAAAATATCATGAGTCGCCATAAAGATGGATTTTCCCATTGTGCTTAACTCCTTGCATATGGCTGTAAATTCTACTGCCGCTTTAGGATCAAGGCCTGAGATGGGTTCATCCATAAAAATGAAATCCGCATTTTTCGATAAGGCAATTGCAATTCCCACTTTTTGACGCATTCCCTTTGAATAGGATGCCAATTTTTTGGGATGGGCATTTTCTTGAAGCCCGGCCTTTAATAAGTAAGAGGTCAACTCCGCTTTACTATAGCGAAAGCCTGCAATCCGGCTAAAGAAATCAAGATTCTCCAAACCCGAAAGATTACCATACAATTGTACCACCTCAGGTATGTAAGCAATCATCTTGGAAGTGGCATTACTGTTTGGTTTTACCTCGACACCGTTGATTAATGCCTTGCCGCTCGAAGCGGCTATTAAACCTAGAAATAGATTTATGGTGGTGGTTTTACCGGCTCCATTTTGGCCTAGCAAACAGAATATTTCCCCTTGAGCAACGGAAAGGTTCAAATCGCTCAATGCTTCGTGTCCACCATATCTTTTGGTAAGATTGATCGCTTCTAGCATAATATAACTATGTAAATGTGATTGATTAATAAATGGTATGCGATATCGCAACTAGTCGATACTACAGAATACATTGGCAACCACTGGGAACCAAGAATTCGTTATCAAAAAAAGGAAAGGTGTTTAAGCCAAAGGAGGGCCACGTAGATAATATTCTTCTGGAGAAACATCTATGAGTACGTCTACGATGTTTTGATGAGAATAGTAGTTAAGAGTATCTAGTTCGTAAACAAAGGTATTCTGAATATACAGTTGCTGATTAAAATAAAAGCTACAGATCTGGCAGTCTGAGCTTACCTGAGTGGTTATATCGTCAAAATCACTTTTAACGATTTTTACCGTATCACGCAAATGCGTTTGTGAATGAAAAATCAAAATGACAGGTAAAGACAAAAGGTATATTGCCAAGATGCCCGCTAGTATTTTGATTTTATTTTTCACGACTATTAAAATAATATTTTTGATATCGTCTTTCTATTTTATTAAAAGTACGATTCGGCTTTGGAGCCAACTATTGTCGATGATTTAAATAACCTTTCTACGAGAATTTTGGAATGCATTTTTGCTTATCAGAAAAATGCATTCCATTATTTGCCAAAATTCAACTATTGTACGGCAACGTCGAAGGTTGCTGCAATATCAGTCTCACCACCCGCGTCAGCCAGTCCCGTATTCGGTTTTGTCGGCTCATGACGTAGTGTAAATGTTAGTGTTCCAGAACTTGCAGCACCAGCAGTTAAAGTAAACTCTGTGCCTAACGGGTTACCATCACCGTCAAAGTTTTCATACTCGGTAGTCACATCAAGTCCGCCTCCAGTGGTATAGAAAAATTGATGCTCATCATTCTCTTCCTCCACCTCTTCGGTAATATTTTCTGCTGGGCTCTCCGTCTCGTTGAGTAAAACTATGCTGCCATTATATGTCGTTCCCGCAGTTAAATCTCCCGAAACGGTAACAACTGGAGCATCTGGTCCGTCACCATCCAGGTCTTGAGTCTGTAAAGTCACTGCTGTTCCCCCCCCATCGGGGCTTAGAGTAACCGTTAAGGTCGTTATTATTTCTTCCTCGTTTACAGGTACTGGGTCGTTATCATCATCTGAACATGCTGTAAAAAGGATTCCTGACAAGATAGTCATCGATAAAAATTTAATCGTCTTCATAGTGAAATTTAATTATTAGGGTTTATAAATGTGCTTTTAAACTTGCTATTTAAATGTCTTTTTAAGGAACATTTTGCGTGTGTTAAAAGATTGAAAATAGTTTTAATCTAATCAGTGGGGCCACTATTGTTAATAGACATTGGCTCAACTTAATGTTAGCAAAAACTTTTACCGGAATGGTTAAAGAATAGAAGGTGGAGGCCTGCAAAATAGGTTTCCTCCTGAAGAAGTTTTAGAAATTTTGAAATCTTGGGCAACAATAATCGACCTATTTGCCAAAAAGTCATTTGGCACTTTTATCTCAGCCGTGGTTTGGATTAAGACTTGTGCCTGCTGACTGTCTAAAGCAAAAAGACAAAGTTCACATGAAGGCTTATCATCATCGATACTATTGTGATGCTCGTATACGTGAAAAGCGGATACCTTTACAAATATCAAGGCAACCAAAAGAATCGAACCAAAAAACTTGAAGATATCTTTCACGGGATCAAAGCTAATGAATTTTATTTTGCTCATGATGTTAAGAAAATCATAATACGAGTAAATTTTTCTCTTTGTTATATAAACTGTTTTTAGATAAAATCTTAGGGATTTGAACTTTTTCAAGCAAATACGATTCTTGTAATAGTTGGTAAGAATCAAAAAAAAATGTTATTAGGGCTTTTTCAAGAATGCTCTTAGAGAATCACAGCCTTACAAAAGACTCAATCGGATTAGGAAGTTATGTTTCATAAACTACAACAGCGTAAGGGTAAATTCCTATTTTATCCGTCATCGTTTTGCACTGACATGCAAAACCTTACATTTCGCTTTAAAAGCAAAAAATCCAACCACTTTCGTGATTGGATTTTTCTTGGTCGGGGTGGCAGGATTCGAACCTGCGACCTCCGCGTCCCAAACGCGGCGCGATAACCGGGCTACGCTACACCCCGATAATGAGTGTGAATTCTAGTAGACATTTTAAAGGAAAGGCCAACCGGTGTATAGGCCTTCAATCTACTAGTTACATATTTATTCTGCCTTCTCACGCAGATTCTTGCGGAGAGACAGGGATTCGAACCCTGGGTACCCTTGTTAGGGTACGACGATTTAGCAAACCGCTCCTTTCGGCCACTCAGGCACCTCTCCTAAATATTTTAAATGAACTTTGCTCGAAAGCGGTTGCAAAAATACCTTTTCAGAAAGTAGGACGCAACTATTTTTTTAATTATTTAATTAGAACCGAGATAATGTTTTTGAAGTTGCTTTTTTTCCTTCTTCTGTAATGACCTTCATATCTAAAAGTACATTATCAGTTTCTTTTGGTACCAGAATTTCAATCGTTGCTTCGCCGTTTTGATCTGTTTTCAAATTAGGATTCCAATACAAAGGATCCATTTTTTCA
>CAZTLZ010000112.1:0-11655 GCA_964614665.1 uncultured Maribacter sp. | reverse complement strand
CTATAGTATCAACTCTTTTCAAACCAATTTGGAAAAGGAAAACGGACAATTTCGTTTGGAACCCGGTGAAGTTACAGATGGTGACCTTTTACCAGATTTGATTTTAAACAATGTGGTATTGACGGATCAGTTTAATCCTTTAATCCGGTTAGATTTTGAAATGAAAAATGCGCTGAGTGTTTTGGCGGAAGTTCGTTCGGATCGTATGCTTTCCTTAAGTTTCGACAACAATCTAATGACAGAACAGAATGGTAAGGAATATACACTAGGATTGGGATATCGTATAAAGGATGTGAAGTTCGTCACCAACATCGGTGGTAGCAAAACACGTTTGAAAGGTGACTTGAACTTGAAGGCAGATGTCACGTTAAGAGATAATATTACCATCATCAGAAATCTCGATATTGATAATAACCAGATTACTTCCGGTCAAAATCTAATGTCTATTAAGTTTACGGCGGACTACGCCCTGAGCAAAAACCTGAATGCCTTGTTTTTCTATGACCATTCGTTTTCTCAGTTTGCTGTTTCTACGGCCTTCCCACAGACTACCATTAATACTGGGTTCACTTTGCGTTACAACTTTGGAAACTAAGGTAATTTGAGTTTGAATTCCTCTCAAGGATCCGCTACATTTGTCTCCCTAATTAAAATTGAACTAATGAACATACCATCAGAATTAAAATACACTAAGGATCACGAATGGATAAGCATTGACGGAGATATTGCTACCGTTGGTATAACTGATTTTGCTCAAAGTGAATTGGGCGATATTGTTTATGTTGAGGTTGAAACCGTGGATGAGACCTTAGACCAAGAAGAAGTTTTCGGAACTGTGGAAGCTGTCAAAACCGTGTCGGATCTTTTTCTGCCGCTTAGTGGCGAAATAATCGAATTTAACGAAGGATTGGAAGATGAGCCCGAAAAAGTGAACTCGGACCCCTACGGCGATGGTTGGATGATAAAAATTAAGGTTTCAGATGCCTCTCAGGTTGACGGTTTGATGAGCGATGAGGATTACAAGGCTTTGATAGGTGCTTAAAAAACCTTTTTTTACAATTTCTTTTATAGGTTGGATGGTGTTCGTCACTTTTTCCAGCCTATATTCTTTTAAGGGGTTTGGGTCTCCATCATTTTCGATACGTCATGCGGATAAATTAGTCCATTTTACTTTTTACTTCATAGCTTGTATTCTTGGTATGTTCTTTCTTCGGGAGATTACTAGAGGCAAGATGAAGTTTAAAAAAGCCATTGTGTTAATGGTCCTTTCAATGATATGTTTTGGCTTGATTATTGAGGTAATGCAGTATATGTTTACCTTGAATCGAAGAGGTGATTTCCTTGATGGATTAGCAAATAGTGTAGGAGCCACTTGCGGTGCGGGAGTGGTTAAGTACCTGTTTTCTGAACGACGAAAGCTAAAATGGAAATTTTAGTTGCTTTTTAACTAAAATATTAATTAAATTAGCAAACACTTAAATGTATTGATATGGAACTAAAAAAGAACCCGAAAGCAGATTTAACCAGAAATAGCGCATACTATTTCGTTATTGGCTTGTTTGCGGTCTTACTTCTCACGTATGCTGCCTTGGAATGGAAATCCTATGAGGGTGGGAACGAGTATGATATTTCAATGAATATTGATGATGAATTGGACGAGGAAGTTCCGATGACAGAGCAAATTAAAACGCCACCACCGCCACCGCCACCAGCTGCGCCTGAAATTATCGAAATCGTTGAAGATGAAGAAGAAGTGGAGGAGACCGTTATAGAATCTACCGAAAGTAATGAGGAAGAAGAAGTAATGGAGGTTGAAGATGTTGAAGTTGAAGAAATTGAGGAGGATGTAGATGTGCCTTTCGCAGTGATTGAAAACGTACCGGTTTTCCCTGGTTGTGAAAGGGAGAGCAATAAAAGGGCTTGCTTTAACAAGATGATGCAAAAGCATATTAGTAAAAATTTCCGCTATCCGGAAATTGCCCAAGAAATGGGTGTTCAGGGTCGTGTGAATGTTATGTTTGTCATTCAAAAAGATGGAAGCATTGGAAATGTTAGAATGAGAGGTCCGGATAAGAACTTGGAAAAAGAGGCGGCTAGGATTATTGCTAAGCTACCTAAGATGACTCCTGGTAAACAAAGGGGTAGAGCAGTACGTGTTCCATTCAGTATTCCCATTACATTCAAGCTACAGTAATATATCTTAAATTCCTGTTCTGGACAGGAATTCATAAACATAAAAAATCCCTCGCTTTTGCGAGGGATTTTTTTATTGAAACTGCTTTTACTTCTTTAGACCAGTAAAATCAATAGGAATATTGATTTCTTCGTCATAATTATAGTTTAGACCAGGTTCTCTCATTGATAGGATAAATAGCCCTATTTCGTTGCAGAAATAGTACGCGGAGTTTATCTTTGCACTCCATTTAATATGGTTGTGAAATGAACCATACTGATTTTTGATGCCAATAGGAATGTTGATTGGCAAATTACATCTGACTTCTGAAATAAATAAATTGCAACAGATGAAAACTGCCGTCAGTTCGGCCAAAAGCTCGCCCCTTTCTTTGGCTTTTACGGACTTTAAGGAGATTACGAAAGCAAGGTTGGCTATTAGTGTGGTTTTCTCGTCCATTGCGGGTTATCTTTTGGCACCAGTTCAACCCGATGTATTTTCATTGCTGCTATTGGCGTTTGGTGGTTATTGCATGGTTGGTGCATCAAATGCATATAATCAGGTCATCGAAAAGGATCTGGATGCGCTAATGAACCGTACTAAAAGTCGACCTATTCCATCAGGTAGAATGTCGGTTAACAAAGCGATGGCCATTGCCATTGTAATGACCTTATTAGGTATTGTGTCACTGTATTATTTGAATCCGAAAACGGCCATGTTCGGGGCTATTTCAATTTTTCTATATACTAGTGTGTATACCCCTTTAAAGACAAAGACGCCTTTAGCGGTTTTTGTAGGTGCATTTCCTGGTGCGATTCCTTTCATGCTGGGTTGGGTCGCTGCGACCAATGATTTTGGTATCGAGCCCGGCACGCTGTTTATGATTCAGTTTTTTTGGCAGTTCCCCCATTTTTGGGCCCTGGGTTGGATGTTGGATGAGGATTATAAAAAGGGCGGGTTTAAAATGTTGCCGACAGGGAAAAAAGATAGAGGTACTGCATTACAGATTATTATGTACACGTTTTGGATGATTGTCATTTCGGTAATTCCTGCTTTAGGTATTACGGGTCGGTTGTTCTTATCCATTCCAGCTGCTATATTGGTTCTTCTGATGGGCATTGTAATGCTTATTTTCGCTTTTCGGTTATATGAAAAGCGAGACAATGTTTCGGCGCGAAAGCTAATGTTGGCAAGTGTGAGTTATATCACTTTAGTGCAAATTGTTTTTGTGATAGATAAATTTATTAGATAATCGATTATGGATTTAACCCGGTTTACGGAGAAAGAGAAGCAAGATAGAGCCAAAAAAATGATGCTATGGTTTGGCATTGTTAGTTTGATTATGGGTTTCGCTGGATGGACGAGTGCCTATATTGTAAGTAGCTCTCGAGAAGATTGGATTCACGACTTACAACTGCCAAAGGCTTTTTATATCAGTACCGCCATAATAATCCTTAGTAGTTTTACATATCTTATTGCAAGAAAGACTTCCGCAAAGGATGAACCCAAACAGGCGACCATTTGGCTTCTAGTTACCTTAGGGCTTGGTATTACTTTTATTGTGTTGCAGTTTTTTGGATTTCAGGAAATGTTGGGCAACGGTTATTATTTTACAGGCCCAACGAGTAGCATTAAAATGTCGTATGTATTCTTGATTGCTGCGGTTCATATTGTACATGTCGTTGCCGGCCTCATTTCACTCTTGGTTGTTTTATATAATCAAATGAAGGGTAAATATTCTTCAAAAGAATTTTTGGGCATTTCTTTGGGAGCTACTTTTTGGCATTTCCTAGGGATTTTATGGCTGTATTTAATCTTGTTCATGACCTTTGTGAAATAAATTAACTTAAAATGGGTTTTGATATCGATTCAGCTTTTGTAAAGCCAAAAAAAATGTAAATTTGCACAAAATCTAATCATACTTTAAAAACTATATGGATTCAACGGTAACAACAGGTTCTGAGGAAAATGTTTGGGGAGGCGGTAACAGACCCCTGAATGCGAGTTATGGAAAATTGATGATGTGGTTTTTCCTCGTTTCAGATGCCCTCACCTTTTCTGGTTTTTTGGCTTCTTATGGTTTTTCTAGATTCAAATTCATAGAAACTTGGCCAATCGCAGATCAGGTTTTTACGCACGTGCCGTTCTTTCATGGTAACTATCCGATGATTTATGTGGCCTTCATGACATTTATTTTGATTATGTCTTCCGTAACAATGGTATTAGCAGTTGACGCTGGGCACAAGATGAAGAAAAATGCGGTGATATGGTATATGTTCTTGACCATAATTGGAGGTGCAATTTTCGTTGGCTCTCAAGCTTGGGAATGGGCTACTTTTATTAACGGTGATTTTGGGGCGATTGAAACAAAAGGAGGTAGGGTATTACAGTTCGTAAATGCTGATACTGGCGAAAGAGCGGCTTTGGCAGATTTCTCTAAGACCATAGCTAGTGAAAGAGTAAATCATGAAAGGAAAAATGGAGTTTGGTATTATAATGAAACAGCACTTCCTTCTTTTTCAGTAAATGAAGTAATTGAAGGATTCAAAGCAAACCCTAACATTCTTGTACGAACAGAGCAGATTAATGAAGAGGGTGAAAAGACAGTATTAACACGCGATGAATCGTTGGCCAAATTGGGTGACGCAGCAGGAGTTGTAGAAGGTGCGAATCTGATTCACAATGAATACGGTAGCCGTCTTTTTGCTGATTTCTTTTTCTTTATTACAGGGTTTCACGGTTTTCACGTATTCTCAGGAGTTGTTATTAATATCATTATTTTCTTCAATGTTATTTTGGGAACCTATGAAAGGAGAGGCCATTATGAGATGGTGGAGAAAGTAGGGCTCTATTGGCACTTTGTAGATTTAGTATGGGTATTCGTATTTACCTTCTTCTACTTGGTGTAACATTTAATGTCAATCGAACGGAGGCAAGAATCTATTTGAATTAATTTGAAGTTTATTAAAGCGATTTTATAAATGGCACACGAACATAAATTGGAAATTTTCAGGGGACTTTTGAAATTCAAGTCCAATACCCAAAAGATTTGGGGTGTACTTACCTTTTTAACCATAGTAACTGCAATAGAAGTGGCATTAGGTATTGCCAAGCCTGACCTATTGTTGAAGAATAGTTTCTTGGGGATGAAATTGCTGAACTGGATTTTCATCATCTTGACTTTGGTAAAAGCATACTACATCGCTTGGGATTTTATGCACCTTCGAGATGAAAAATCCGCATTGAGAAGAGCTATTGTTTGGACGCCTATATTCTTGGTTGTCTATTTAGTTTTCATTCTGTTGTTTGAAGCCGACTATGTTTACAATGTATACAAAGATGGCTTTGTAACATGGAATTTCTAACACGGAATTAACAGATTTGAAAGACGGCAAATGAGCCGTCTTTTTTATTTTTACATAGTTTTGCATATGAAGAAAAGATTTGTTCTTGTTACCTTGTTTGTACTTCCTGTAGTGGTCTACCTCTTCTTTGCTTCAGGGGTTTACAATTTTGGAAAACTTCCTATCCTTACTGAAAGTATAGCTGATATTGCCGATTTCGATAGTTCAATTTCCCTGCAAAATAAAATAACGATTCTAGGGTTTATGGGTAATAATGTGACAGACATGAAGGGCAACGCATTTAACCTTAATCAGAAGATATACAAGCGCTTCTATGAGTTTGACGATTTACAATTTGTTATGATAGCATCAAAAGGAATGGATGCACAAACAAAAGAATTAAAAAAAGAACTTGCCGGCATTACAAATGTGGAAAAGTGGAATTTCGTTTTTCTCAACGATGCCGATACAAATGCCCTTTTCGAAAGTCTTCATACAAACTTGACGCTTGATGACGGCCTTTCCACACCTTATGTCTTTATCATTGACAAAAATAAAAATCTAAGAGGGAGAAACGATGATGAGGATGGGGGAACAAAATACGGTTTCAACACTACTTCAGTTGCAGATTTGAACAATAAAATGGAAGATGACGTGAAGATCATTCTTGCCGAGTATCGACTTGCCCTGAAGAAGAATAATGTGGATAGAACGAAATGAAGAATAAGTATACATATATCTGGGTATCTCTGGTGATTCTAGTTTTTGGTATACTGTTTATACCTAAAATAGTCAATACGATTAAAACCGGAACCGTTGTTGAAAATGATCGTATGAATGTAAAGGATAATAGTGGGGAGTTGTCCTTTGTGCTATTGGATGGGAAAAAGAGAAGGGTTCCTTCATTCGAGTTTATAAATCAAGATAGTCTTTTAATCAATAATACTGATTACGAGGGGAAGGTATTTGTAGCCGAGTTTTTTTTCACAAGCTGTCCATCCATCTGCCCCATTATGAATAAGAACCTAGTGGAGATACAAAATGAGTTTATAGATTTTGATAACTTCGGCATTGCCTCTTTTTCGATTACACCTGAATACGACACTCCAATGGTTTTAAAGGAATATGCCGAGCGCTATGGCATCATCGATTTGGATTGGCACTTGATGACTGGTGATCAGGAAAAAATTTATACATTGGCCAATAAGGGATTTAATATTTTTGCTGCTGAAATGCCAGATGTCCCAGGGGGTTTTGAACATTCCGGCTTGTTTGCCTTAATCGATAAAAACGGATACATTCGTTCTCGGGTTGATGAGTTTGGCAACCCTATTGTGTATTATCGCGGAGCGATTACACCAGAACAAAGTGCTAATGATCATGGAGAAACCGAACAGATATCAATTTTGAAAGAGGATATCAAAAAACTTTTGGAAGAGTGATGGATAATAGTGTTGCACAAAAAGAGAAAAAATTCAATAGATTGATTACTGTAGTGTCTATCGCGGTACCGTTAGTAGTGGCTATTTTGTTTGGCGTAAAAATTCCAGGTGTCGAAAGATTGGGTTTTCTACCACCGATTTATGCTTCGATTAATGGACTCACGGCCGTCCTTTTGATAGTGGCTGTTTGGGCCATCAAAAACGGAAAGAAAGATGCACATCAGAAATTGATGACTGTCTGCATTGGTTTGTCATTTGTATTTTTGGTACTGTATGTGCTTTATCATATGACCTCGGAATCGACAACTTTTGGAGGAGAGGGTGGACTCCAATATCTATATTATTTCATTTTGGTATCGCACATTGTGCTATCCATCGCCATAATCCCATTGGTATTGAAAACATATGCTAGGGCGTACTTGGGAAAATTTGAAAGTCATAGGAAATTAGCGAAGATCACATTTCCTATTTGGCTATATGTTGCGATTTCAGGTGTGTTGGTATATCTAATGATTTCCCCTTATTATATCAACTAATTAAATGTGGCATAAAGAGCAGTTGAAGCGAAATCTAATGAAAAGGCTTATAACTTTTGTAGTTTTTTTGGTAATACTCATCCCACCTGAAATAGTAGTAGCTCAATGCGCCATGTGTAGGGCAGTACTCGAAAGCGAAGGCAATGTTGAAGTGGCCGAAGGTATCAACAATGGCATAGTTTATCTCATGGCGATTCCATACATCCTTGTTGCAATACTCTTTTATTTTGTATTCCGAAAGGTGAAAAATTAGGTGTTAGAAACCATTTTTAACTTTTTTTTACAATCAATACTGTAACAATATTGGTTTCTTGTAGTCTAATGAACATGTGGTATTCCCGACAACCACATTCATCAATCATCAAAAACCAATCAAATGTTCGACATCGAAAGATGGCAGGAGATTTTCGACACTATCCGTAAGAATAGATTACGGACTGTTCTCACGGGCATTTCAGTAGCTTCTGGAATTTTTATCCTCATAATTTTATTGGGTTTTGGTCAGGGCATGCAAAACGGGATTGCGCAAGAGTTTGAAGAAGATGCAAGTAATCGTATTGGAGTTTGGACCCAGGTAACGACCAAAGAACATAAAGGACTAAACCCCGGTCGTCGCATTCGTTTGAGAAATGAGAACTATGCCTACATCGAGGATAAATATGCCGATGAATTGGAATACAAATCGCCCAATTTCAGGGTTTTCAACACAAGTATCAACTACAAGAAAGAATCGGGTTCATATTCGGTACAGGGTATATCACCAGAATATCAGCACATAGAAAATGAGTTCATCTCAAAGGGTCGTTTCCTGAACTATAAGGACCATCAATCTGTTTCTAAGGTTGCCGTAATAAGCAACAAAATATATCGAGAGCTACTACAACGTGAAGAGGAACCTGTTGGCCGTGAATTAAAAATAGCAGATTTAAGCTTTAAGATTATTGGGGTATATGGCGATAAAGGGGGTGAGCGTGAAGAGGACCGTATCTATATTCCCTTAAGTACCGGTCAACGTGTTTTTAACGGTGGAGATAGTCTTAACATGATGTATTTCACATTGAAACCTGCTGCAACCTTCGAACAGACTTTAGAGGAGTCGGTAAAATTCACAGAGGAAATAAAAACCTATTTAAAACAATCACATACTGTTGCACCCGATGATATGAGTGCTATTAATACGTTCAATACCTTGGAAAATGTTCAGCGGTTCATGAATCTTATTGGTGGGATTAAGTTTTTCTTTTGGTTTGTAGGAGTCTGTACCATTATTGCCGGCATAGTGGGTGTAAGCAATATAATGCTCATAATTGTTAAGGAAAGAACACGCGAAATAGGCATTCGAAAGGCATTGGGTGCCAAGCCCTGGTCTATTGTAGGTATGATTCTTCATGAAGCAATTTTTGTTACGGCGGTGTCAGGTTTCGGAGGACTTATATTTAGTATGGGTCTGTTGGAATTGATAGGGCCGAACGTCGAAGTGGATTATGTGGTCAACCCTTCAATAGATTTTAACGTTGCACTGACAACGGTGATGCTACTGATTTTTGCGGGCACTCTGGCAGGTTTTTTTCCTGCTTGGCGGGCAGCTAAAATCAAACCAATTGTAGCACTGAAGGAGGAATAGCAAAAGTATTTTTGAAGGCATTAAAAATTAGAAGCAGATGTTCAATAAAGACCGTTGGAACGAAATATTGCAAGTGCTGACCACAAATTGGTTCAGGACTTTGCTTACGGCTTTTGGTGTTTTTTGGGGGATATTTATTCTGATTATTTTGTTGGCTGCCGGAAAAGGGCTTGAAAACGGTATCAGAGCAGATTTTGGGGATATTGCCACCAATACTATGTTTATGTGGACAAGAACAGCCTCGAAAGCATACAAGGGTTTGCCAAAAGATAGGCAGTTCAACTATAAGACAGGCGATGTGGCCGATATTTGGGAAAATGTTGAAGGGCTTCAATATGTTTCACCAAGAAACCAATTGGGTGATTTTCGAGGTATCAATAATGTGGTTAGAGGATTGAAAACTGGAGCTTTTAGTGTATACGGTGACTATCCTGAAATTATTAAGCAAGACCCGTTGAACATAACTTCAGGGCGCTTTTTAAACCATGGTGACATCAACGAAAAGCGGAAAGTGGCTGTCATTGGAGTTAATGTTAAGTCAAGTTTATATGATCTTGAGGAAGATTGCTTGGGAACATATATAAAAATCAACGATGTGAATTTTATGGTAGTAGGCACCTATAAGAAAACCAATGTTGATGGTAATAGCGAAAATGCGCAAAAGGAAATCTATATTCCATTCACCTCTTTCTCTCAAGCCTTCAATAGGGGTGATAATGTGGGTTGGATGGCCATTACGGCTGTAGACGATGTTCCTATTACAAATATAAAGGACCAAATCTTCAATATCGTTAGGAAGAATCATAGAATACATCCCGAGGATACGCGCGCTATTGGACATTTCGACCTAAACGAGCAATTTCAACGAGTAGTTAGTCTTTTTGGAGCTTTGGAGTTGATTGCCTATTTCGTGGGCATATGTGTTTTGCTTTCTGGTATCATCGGTGTTAGTAATATCATGCTGATAGTAGTGAAAGAGAGAACAAAAGAAATCGGTATAAGACGTGCTTTGGGAGAAGGGCCTTGGTCCATCAAACAGCAAATATTAATGGAGTCCATATTTTTGACCATAATATCAGGAATGAGTGGAATTGCATTCGGGGCTTTGGTTATTTATGGAATAAATTACTTATTAGATGTAAGTGGTCCGGTAATGATGTTCGTAAACCCGAGTGTGAATCTTGGAGTAGTTACCGTTGCTTTGATGATTTTAATAGTTTCTGGATTATTTGCTGGTTTTATTCCAGCAAATAGCGCAATCAAGGTAAGGCCCATTGAAGCATTGAGAACAGAATGAATTAAAGAGTTATTTAATAAGATATACATCAATCAATCTATATAAAAAATGAAGAAAAAAGTAACCATTTTTATTCTGCTATTCATCGTAGCGGCCTTTGGTAGCGCTATGTACTACCTGTATCAGAAAAATGCGGAAGACCCCGTCGTATATGAAACTGAAACCCCTTCCACACAGACCATTGTAAAGAAAACAGTCGCAACAGGAAGTATTTTGCCTTTAGAAGAGGTATTGATCAAGCCTAATATCTCCGGAGTAATAGAGGAGGTTTTTGTTGAAGGTGGAGATTATGTTAAATCAGGTGATTTGATATGTCGAATCAAGGTAGTGCCTAATTTGAATGCACTGAATGATGCCAGAAATTCCATTGATGAGGCAAAGATAGGTTTGGATGATCAGTTGCGAAATTTAGAACGTCAAAAAAGTCTCTTTTCAAAAGGAGTAATCTCCAGAGTAGATCTTGAACGTGCACAAGTTGCATATGATCAAGCCAAACAGGCGTACGGAGCTTCTACCAAAAGATATGATATTGTAAAAACAGGAACCACCAAAGGCTATGGCAATGCTGCAAATACGCAGATTAGGGCTACAGTCAGCGGAATGGTTTTAGAAGTTCCCGTAGAGGTGGGCAATCAAGTTATTGAAAGCAATAATTTTAATGAGGGCACTACGATAGCCGCAATTGCCGATGTCGAAAAAATGATTTTTGAAGGCAAGGTAGATGAGTCAGAGGTTGGAAAAATCAAGGAAAATTTGCCGTTGGAGATTACCGTTGGAGCCATTGAAAATAAGGTTTTCGATGCGGTGTTAGATTATATAGCACCGAAGGGAAATGCCGAGAATGGAGCAATTCAATTCGAAATAAAGGGGACGTTGAAAAAACAGGATTCTGTCTTCATCCGTGCCGGATTGAGTGCAAATGCATCAATCATTTTAGGACGAGCGGATAGTGTTCTTGCCCTTAAAGAAGCCTTGGTTCAATTTGATGGTAAAACGAAAAAGCCATATGTTGAAGTGGAAAGTGGCGACCAACAATTTGAACGAAAAGAGCTGGAGCTAGGCATTAGTGATGGAATTTTTGTTGAAGTAAAATCTGGAATAACAACGGATGATAAGATTAAGGTCTGGAATGCTATTAAACCTGATAAGTTCGCTCAAAACAATTAAAATAAAATTTAGGGAAAATCTTGTAACAATTTAAAGACTTAGGTGTCTTATTATCAAATGCCAAGGTTTCGC
>CAZTLZ010000111.1:0-11693 GCA_964614665.1 uncultured Maribacter sp. | reverse complement strand
TTTTAGTTCGCCCTAAACTGCTATAAGGTTAAAATTAGGATTCAAAGAAAGAAATGGCGCATGAAACACATACACTCATACCGAAGCTACAAAGTGCTGCATTGATAGGTTTCATGTAGATTATATTTCCTTGAACTATGCACAGACTCCTTTTTGTAACTCTAACTTATTTATTTAATTCGAGGGCAGCCAATATAAATGGCCCCGTACCTTTGGGGTCGTTCGAACGGATAATTTCATTTACGTAATACTCAAAACTACCATCACGATATGGGTTACCCCCCAAACCAGCTACTCCACAACATTTATTTAAATTTACAATACCATTATCTTCAATAGAAATAAACTGTTTCAAGATACCATCAAAACCTTTTTGGGCATTTTCTAAATAGTCTTTGGATATATACCCATTATTTGCACCTTTGGCAAGAGTATAAGTAAACATAGAGGTACCTGTCGCTTCCAAATAATTTCCTTCACGATCCGGCAGGTTCAAGACTTGCCACCATGCTCCTGTCTTGTCTTGATATTTGATGATGGCCTCGGCATATCGATTCAAATAACCCAAGATCCGTTCGCGACCGGGATGATCTTCAGGCAAGAGTTCTATAATATCTACCAATGCCATTCCATACCAGCCCATGCCCCGCGACCAGAGGTTCTGGGAAAGCCCGGTTTCCTTATCCGCCCATCGTTGCTCCCGGCTTTCGTCCCAACCATGGTAGTAGAGTCCTGATTCTGGATCTCTATTATATTTTTCGATAAGGTCGAACTGCAATACTATTTTATCCAAGGTTTTTTTTGCGGCTTCTCCATCCATAAAGTTGTTGCCATATTTAGCATGAAAGGGCTCCGCCATATAGACCCCGTCCAACCACATTTGATAAGGATATCTTTTTTTATGCCAGTAGCCTCCTTCTGAGGTGGTAGGCTGACCTTCCAATTGCCTGTGCAGCGTATCCATGGCCATTCTGAATCTGGGCTCCTTCGTTTTCTGATAAAGGTACAAGGTGACATCACCCGATTTAATCATATCCAAGTTATAGTTGTTCAACTTATAGGTATTTATAGAGCCATCTTCATTAATCATGCGGTTACCATAATCGTATATGTAATCATAGAGTTTTTGATTATTTGTTTGTTCATATAGACGTGACATAGCTTGAAGAACAAGGCCATTGGTATAGCTCCAGCCCGGTGTTGTGCGAAAATCGAGCAGCGTTGGATCCGGAAATCGATTGATTTCCGAAAGGGCCATACGTTCAGACCATTTTATATCACTCGATACAATCTTTTCTATTGTAGCTGTTTCTTTAGCATCTTGTTTTTTAGCCTCTTTACAACTATTAAGACCTAAGAAAAGGAAAACAACAAGTAAGTAAGTACCGATATTGGTAGAGGTTACGTGTTTCATATTTTTATAATTATTTTTTGTTTTCATTGGTAAGGGCAGACGGTCTAAATAGACTAGCACCAGGTAAATTATCTGTCTCTTTCCCCAATGTAATACTCAAAAGTACTGTCACGATATGGTCACCACCTTAGACAGCACGTCCATATATTTGAGTGATTGATTATTTTCGACGCTCCACATCTTAGGGTGGAATTTTATTATTTGCACCATAGGTTCTGACCAATAAACTAAGTCTCTGCCTTCTAATAATGAAAGCTCATCAGTTTAGTTTTTTTAATTCTTCATCGAGATAAAAGATAAAATCTTCTCTAGAGGTAATTCCATTAAGTTCTTGTTGCCAAGCCGCCGCAAAAAAATAGGAAATTGAAGTGGTAGTTGGCTTAAAAACTACCAGATGGTCAAATTCAGCCTGGACAAGCTCTTCGACTTCCTCAGCTTTATAGAAAATAGCCATCCCCAAATCATCTGGCACCAAGGTTTGCTCCCCATAAGTCGCTAGATAGGCCCATTCCCCATTTTCACTTTCTTTTTGTATTACATCTACACCTTCAAATTTCACAATACCTGTGCTTAATCCTTCCGCTTTCTGCGAAGTGGTCAATGTTACTTTGGTCATGCGTGAATCCGGTGCAATCATTAAACTGGTTTGGAGATCGATAACTTCATTAAAAGCATTCCAACCAAAATAATTCAATGTTACGCCTGAGCCTTCCATAGAATTATGAATTTGCACTGTAGTAGAATCAACTTCTTGAAAATGTGCCACACTATTTTCACCATCGAACCGACCGTAAGACCCTATACCTAAAGATTTCCCCGCTTTTAGGATATCTTGACCCCAAGGGGCCTCTTCATGATAGGAATCATAATTATCCTGACCTACTTTCGAAAGTACCATGGTATCCACTTTTTTACCAAAAATATCAATGGCATTTCTCCAATCAAAATAAAGTCGGTATCCCACTTTACTACTTTCCCAACCCGGGCCTTCGTAACGGACAAAATAAGAATGGTCGGTCAAACTATCTGGCGCTTTGAGGTAGTCGATATTTTTAAAAGTAAAATTATCGCCAACATATTCCTTTCCTTCCCATTGCCCACCTTCTTTGATAGAAATCTCAGCATAAGTTTTTGCCAACACCTCTTTCACGGTTGTTTCTTCAACTGGTGGTTCTTTTTTTTCTTTACAGGAAATAATAGCCAAAAGCATAAAAATCGAAAGTGCGTATTTTTTTTTCATTTCATTTTAGGTTTTAATTTTTTCTACTCCTTGAATTAAACTAAGAAAAATAAGAATTAAACAAAAATGGGACTTGATGAAATTACCTTCACCAAATCCCAATTTCAAACTAACTCAAACTAAATAACAATTTTGCAAAACTTAGATTTTCAAGGTTAATTATACGCGGGGTTTTGAGGGAAATCTTTATTATTATTTAAGTCCAATGCACTTTGAGGAATTGGTCTTAATATTTTAAGCTCACCCCCAGCTCCATTAAAATTAGCTTCTTCAACCAATGGATGGTATAATGATGCTCTTTCTACCAATTTTCCTGTACGCTTAAGGTCAAACCATCTGTGATACTCTCCAAAAAGTTCTCGTCCTCTTTCATCTAGTAGATAATCGATGTCAAATTCAGCCAAAGTAGCATCAGCTACTCCTGCTCTTTGTCTTACCACATTCAATCTTTGTAAACCTGTTGCGGCATCTCCTGACTGCAAATAAGCTTCAGCTGCTAACAAATAGGTATCGCCCAATCTAGAAAGAATAATATCCTTTGTACTGGAACTAGTTCCAAAAGGAGCGGTCGGATCATCAAACTTTTTCAAAGGAATGGTTTCCCAGTCTCCACTTACAATTTGTGCATAAGTGGTTTCATAAGGATGGTAATCAAAAACCGCGGTATCTTTAACTATTGATGAAACATAAGCTGTACTATCTGCAGGGGTAAACCAATAAGGCTCATAAAACTCTACAACTTCCAATCCAGAAGTATCATCTTCATCATAAAAGTCAAAATACCTTTCAAAAACCTGGGTCATAAAACTGACTTCATATCTAGTATCCTCAGGAGTAAATAATCGCAAGGCAAAATCAGTAGCCAAAAGAGTATAACTTCTTCTTGGTGCATCACCTGCAACTTCGTTTCCTCCCATATAAGGGCCAAAAAATGTTGCTTGTTGATTACCCAAATCTGTCGGATCACTACTTACCGAGCCTTCACTATAGCGAACTGAAAATAAAACCTCTTCATTAAGTTCATTGCCAAATTCCCATACTTCCCCAGGAGAAAGGTTCAATCCCTGGCCATCAATCGCCTGATCGGCAAAACCTGCAGCAGTATCATAGTCAGATGCCGAACCGAAACTTTCAGAGGCTCTTGTAAGATAGACTTTTGCTAATAAATGCTGAACCGCCCTACGAGTAACGCGGCCATTGTAAGTACCCGTACCCACACTGCCCAACGCATCATTTAAATCTTCCAGAATCAAATTATAAACCTCTTCAGCTGAGCTTCTGTCCAACTCGGTCACTGGGCTATCAATCAAATCAGTAATCAATGCTACTCCACCATAGGTCTGCACCAACAAAAAATAAGCGTTGGCTCTCAAATACTTCACTTCGCCAACACGGGCAGAAATGTCTCCAGTTTGCTCGGTGAGATCAGCATAATATATAGCGGTATTCGCTTGACGAATTGCTTTGTATGCAGCAGTGTAAATTTGGTCCACATCTTGTGAGGATGGGTTCAGTTCTGTATACTGGCTAAGGCCTAATGGTTCACTACCTCTCCCTTGACCTTCAGAATACAAATCTGTTCCGGCACAAAACAAATAAGGAGATTGTCCGTAAATACTACGAAGTTCAGAATAATTGGCATTTATTAAACTTTCAAAGCCATCTGCTGTCAAATAAAATTCTTCGGCAGTGCTAAAACTTCTGTTATCAACATCTATTTCATCCTCACAAGATGACAGAAAAGCCATTGCGATTGACAGTGTGTATATAAAAATTCTTTTCATGGTTTCTTGCAATTTATAATTTAACATTTACTCCTAATTGGTACGTAATAGTACTAACCCTACCTATACCTAAAGAGGCACTGGCCGTTTCTGGATCATAACCCATATAGTCTGTAAAAACAAACGGGTTTAACACATTGGCATACAATCTAAGCCCTTTCAAATTTAGCTTATCAAGTACTTTAGAGTCAAAATCATACCCCAATGCAATGTTCTTGATTTTTATAAAATCGATGTCATCGAAATACCCGACTTTACTATCTTTCCAATATGTTCCTTGATTTCTTGGTTGAGGGTATTCATTATTGAACTGTGCTGGTATACCCGCACCATTTTCAGGTACATACCATCCGATATTCGCTTTTTGACGACCCCTATCTCTCGTATCCGTAAAATTAGCTAACCATGGACTATAGGTATACACTCCCTGGCTAACGATCGCAGAAGCAGAAATATCAAAATTGCCAATTCGCAACTTGGTAAAAAGACTTCCTGTCCAATCTGGATCAACGGACCCCAGAATTACCCTATCATCATCTGGACTAATCACACCGTCATTATTAAGGTCCTTAACCTTTGCTTGACCTTCTGTTTGACCAAATGCAGCAGCATCTTCACCTGCCTGCCAAATACCATCAAACACGTAGTTGTAATTTGAACGGTTTCCGTTTTCGCCTCTAACACCAATAGATTCTCCAATGAAAAATCCATTTCCAATATCATCATTCTCAGATTGTCCGTTTATTGATTCAATTGAATTGGTATTGTTGGTGTAGGTAAGGTTAACATCCCAACTTACGTCTTCGGTATCCACTACTCTGGCACCTAGAACAGCTTCTATCCCTTTATTTCGTACTGAACTTGCATTTGCAAGAATACCACCACTTACACCTAGCTCTCCTGGAAGTTCTAAAATAGAAATAACGTCTTCTGAAAGTCTATTATATACATCCACACTACCGTTAATTCTATTATTTACAATTCCGAAGTCTAAACCAACATTCCATTCCTGGGTTTTTTCCCATTTTAAACCAGAATTCGCCAATCCAGCAGGTGAGAAACCAGAAACCGCCTCATCAAAATCATAGAAAGATTGATTATCCAAAACGTTTAGCGTGGGGTATGGGGTACTGTTACTACCAGTACGTCTAAAAGCATTGTTTCCTGTAAAACCATAACTGGCCCTTAACTTTAAATTGGAAAAGGTAGAACTGTCCTGTAAAAAGTCTTCTTCACTTAATCTCCAAGCAACCGCAGCAGAAGGGAAAGAATCCCATTTATTACCTTCACTAAACAAAGAATACCCATCCCATCTGTTCGATAAGGTTACAAAGTACTTGCCTTGGTAATCGTAATTTAGCCTTAATGCATATGAGGTCAGGGTTTCACTTAAGAATCCAGTACCTAGGTTAAAGGTGCCTTGCGAACCAGAACCTAAGTTATAAAAATCCCTCTCAAAAGGATGGTTTCTTGAAGAAGCAAAACTTGATTCAATATTTTCTGTATAAATACTCTGAAGGGCCAAAAACTTAAAATTATGACTATCATTAAATGTTTTGGTAACATTTATTTGATTATCCCAAGTATAGTTAAAGCTTTCCGTTTTATTAATTTCACCAAGCGCTTGGTTTCCGTTACTTCGGCCATCGTTACTCAAAACACCATCAGACCTTCCTCTTCTCCTGCTGTCATATACTGATGACAAGGTTGTTCTGAAAGACAACCAGTCCACAAAACTGTACTCTAGGAATACACTACCAACAATATTGAACCTTTTTATCTCATCAAGAGAATTGGCAATCTCTAAAAGAGGGTTATACGTACTGGTTTTATTGATTGCATTGCTGCCATCTGGGAACTTCAATTTACCAGGTTGGTCTTGAAACTCTCCTATAATCTCATTTCCATTTTCATCAATTTGCCAAGGAGATAGAAATGGATTTAAACGAAACGCTTCTTGCATTGCTCTATTACTTCCCCTCTCGTTTATCGAATGGGTTAAAGTAGCATTTGCACCAAAGGAGAATTTGTCATTTACGTTATGGTTTATCCCTGTTTTCAAGGTATATTTATCCAACTCTTCATTCTCAATATTTCCGGTTTCATGTTGGTAACCCAATCCTAAATTATAGGCAATCCCATTATCCGACCTTCCATTAATGTTTACATAATTGTTTTGTTGGATACCTGATTTCAACACAGCATCATACCAATCGTACGTTTGGTTTGCGTCGAAACGTCTTCTTAGTATGGAATTGCTTCCCCCAACAACCGTGCCTTCCAATTGTGCGGCATCGATATCCATAGGATCACCTCCTATTGTAGCAAAATAAGCCGATTGATGATATTCTTGCCAGGTTTCCCCATCCATCAATTCTGGCAAACGAGCCACATTCTTAATTCCTACGAACGAATCAAAACTAACATTAAAGCCTCCTTTTGCCGAAGATCCGCTCTTAGTGGTTACTATTACCACACCGTTAGCTCCTCTAGATCCGTAAATTGCGGTAGAAGAAGCATCTTTTAAGATATCAATCTGAGCAATATCCTGTGGATTTAAAAAGTCTATATCATTTACTGGAGCACCATCGACAACAAATAAAGGATCTCCACCGGAAAATGATGATTGACCTCTAATATCAATAGAGAAACCATCACCTACACGACCAGAATTCGGTGAGATCTGAACACCTGCGACATTACCTTGTACAGATTCTAATGGATTTGTAAAGTTACGCTCAGTCAATGATCCAGAATCAATACTTGCAATAGAGCCGGTTAGGTCAGATTTCTTTACTGATCCATAACCTACGACCACCACTTCCTCCAGAGCCTCGGTATCTTCTTCAAGAGCAATGTTGAATTGGGTACCACCATCTACGGCTATTTCTTTAGTTGAAAAACCTATATAGCTAACAATCAAAGTTGCATTCTCAGTTGTAAGGGTTAGGTTGAAATTACCGTCAAAGTCGGTTTGAGTTCCATTAGAGGTTCCTTTTTCCACTATATTAACCCCAGGCAGCGGTTCTTCTACTTCCGTTTCGGTTACCGTACCGGTTACCGTTGTTCCTTCTTGGGCCATTACATTAACGCTAGTCAAAAGGCTAAGGACCAAAACCCCTGTAAATAGCCTTAAATGAACTCCCATTTTTAAAAATTGCTTTTTCATGATTTTTATTGAGTTGATTTTCAGTTAATTAGTAATCTATTTCAATTCCATTGTACCTGTTCTAAAAAGCTGATTTCTTAAAATCCTTTAAAGACATAGACAGAATGAAAATTGAGAGCGCATTCCATACCATGAATTGTACCGCACTGACTTCTTCCCAACTCAAGAAATAACTTGAATGATTACTGAAGTAAACGCGATACCTTATTTAGGACATTTTTCATCATGCCTTTCCATTTGATTGTATCAATGACACAACACATGGATGTAATCGATTGCACAATAATATAAAATAATTTAGAATTCGCAAAAATTTAACCTTATAATATTGCCTTTTAGCAGAAATATGTCTGAAAATATATTGATTTTGTTGTTTTTTCACTTTTAAGTGCTATTTTTTGCTATCAATCTATGTGAAAATACTCCTGTAGTAAACTATGGACCTGTATTAAGACTTGGATGTAATCGATTTCATTGTCTATCTATAAATTTTTATATATCTTTTTAATCTATATTCCCTATGTTCTACTAATTTATATTCCCTTGTACCACCGTTAATGAATAAAAAAACCACGATTTATGATATTGCCAAAGCTTTGAATATTACAGCGGCGACAGTATCTAGGGCTTTGAATAATAATCCTCGTATTAGTAAAACTACGCGAGAATTAGTTTTGACCACAGCAAAAAAATTGAATTACCAGCAGAATCGATTGGCTCAAGCCCTGAAAAGTGGTAAGAGTAGAAATGTAGGAGTTGTACTTCCATATATTAACCGTACTTTTTTCTCCAATGTAATTCGTGGTATAGAAGAAGAATTAAATCCTATGGGATATCATGTGATTATTTGCCAAACACATGAAGACGGAAAAAAGGAAATTGATGTCGTACAAAATCTTTTAGACTCCCAAGTTGATGGGATTATTATTTCTATTTCTAGACAAACCGATAATATTGACCATTTTACACAGGTTTTAGACAAAAATATCCCCCTTATATTCTTTGATAGAAAACGGGAGATTAAAGGAGCTAGTTCGGTGACTCTGGATGATTATCAAGGAGCTTATCAAGCCACCGAACATTTGATTGAGCAGGGTTGTACCAATATTGCCCATTTAACCGTTGATCGTTCTATACAAATTTATAAGTATAGATTTAAAGGGTATCAGCAAGCTCTCACTGATAATGGTTTTACTTATAGCGAGGATAATGTTGTTGAACTTAAAAGTGATTTTGAGGAAGGAAAAGAAGCCGCAAAAAAATTAATGTCTTTAGACAATCCACCTGATGCAATATTCTCCTCAACTGACCTTGGAGCTTTGGGTGCCATTAAATATTTAAAAACCATCGGAATACGCATTCCTGAAGAATTTTGTGTAGTTGGATTTAGTAATGAACCTTTTACTCAATTTATGGAACTTTCTATGAGCACAGTTGATCAATCACCCGTTTTAATGGGTAAAACTGCTGCCAAGGTGTTTTTAGAACAAATAGCCTCAGACAAGGTGAAAATAGAAAAAACGATGGTAATTGAGCCGACTTTGTTAATTCGAAAATCGTCTCTTAAAAAGAATTCCATCTAACCTTTCCATGAAACAAAATCATTTAGAATCCCAAGCATTAGCTTTTGCAATGATTTTCCACTTGCAACGCCTCAAATTGTTTTTCAACGCGCCTAAATGAAATTATCACACCCAATTACAGGCATGATATTGCAGGCGTAGAAAGAGTAATAGCGCAGTCTGAAATTTTTCAGACTCCTCAATAGGTTAGTCTTTTATTATCTCTTCTTCCTTGAAATATGGCTTCAATCTCGGCATCTTTTTTGAGCCATATTCTTTACTATCTGCCCATCCAACCACCATCAATGGTCAATATGGATCCACTCATATAATCACTAGCCCTAGATGCCAAGAAAACAATGGGGCCTTTAAAATCATGGGGGGTGCCCCATCGACCTGCAGGAATTCTTTCCAAAATAGATTTACTTCTGTCTTTATTATTTCTTAAAGCTTCAGTATTGTCCGTCGCTATATACCCAGGTGCAATAGCATTTACTTGTACACCCTTAGATGCCCATTCGTTTGACAAGGCCATGGTCAATTGACCAATAGCTCCTTTAGAAGCTGCGTAACCGGGTACGGTGATACCACCTTGGAAGGTAAGTAAAGATGCTGTAAAAATTATTTTCCCACTCCCATTGGTCACCATATCCCTTCCTAACTCTCTACTCAAGATAAATTGTGCATTCAGGTTTACTTCTATCACTTTATCCCAATATTCGTCGGGATGTTCAGCCGCAGGTTTTCTTAAAATTGTTCCTGCATTATTTACAAGAATATCAATAGAAGGATGATTTTCTTTAACCTTCTTAATAAATGAAGTTAAAGATTTTCTATCGGAAAAATCACATTGATAGGCTGTGAACTTTTTACCAATTTCCTGTATTCGTTTTTCAATTTTAGAGCCAGTAGATTCAAGACTTGCTGAAACACCAATAATATCCGCACCAGCTTCAGCCAATGCCTCAGCCATTGCAAAACCAATTCCTCTTTTACAGCCAGTGACTAAGGCTACTTTATTCGATAAATCAAAAAGTGAATTCATTCTACCTTAATTCATTTGGTTGATATACATCCATATCGCCATAATCTAAATTCTCACCAGCCATACCCCAAACAAAAGAGTAAGCACAAGTGCCAGAACCAGAATGTATTGACCATTCTGGAGAAAGAACAGCCTGATTGTTTTCCATAAAAATATGCCTAGTATGTTCTGGCTCTCCCATAAAATGACACACCGTTTGCCCTTGCTCAACATTAAAATAAAAATAAGCTTCCATTCTACGCTCATGGGTATGGGCCGGCATAGTATTCCATACGTTCCCCGGAAGTAGCTCGGTTATCCCCATTTGCAGCTGACACGTCTCAACAATACTATTAACCAAAAGTTTGTTTAAAATCCGTTTATTGGAAAATTTTTCATCTCCTAATTCTATGACCTCGGCCATCTCATTACCCACCTTAGTAGTCGGAAATTCTTTGTGTGCAGGAGCAGAATTCACATAAAAAAGTGGTTGTTCACCCGCAGCAGTTTCGAAAACAACCTCTTTAGCCCCTTTACCTACATACAGCGCCTCCTTTTTGTCTAAAATGTAAGGTGTGCCATCGATGGTAATTTTTCCTTTACCTCCAATATTAACCACCCCTAGCTCTCTACGGTCAAGAAAATTTTCCGATTTCAAATAAGGTATTGTTTCTAAAACCAACTTCTTAGACACAGGCATTACACCTCCTACAATATACCTATCATACATCGAATAGGTAAGGTTGATAACGTCTTTAAGAAACAAATCTGGAATTAGAAATTCACTTCTTAGCTTAGCTGTACCATAAGAACGCACATCTTCTGGATGTGCGGCATATCTAAAATCAAAGTTTGTCATTGTATAGTTATGTAATCGATTGCGCAAATATAAGGGAATTTTAAACCTTTCCAAGAAAAAATAAAAATTCAAAGCTATTCTTTTGAACTCATGGATGGTTTTAGCTACCACTAAAATACGGAAAATAGTATCTAAAGTATGTACACTTAAACAACCACTACATCAAAGGCAACTACTACAAGAGATTTACAAGACTCAGTTCAAAAAGGTATTTTCAAACTTATGGGTGCTGGTCGGAGTACTCGATATGAAATAAATATTTGATTGGCAACTTATTAAATGGCAGAAAAAGATGAGCTGAGTAAAATACTATTTAGTTGTAAAACTCCATATTTGTCCAATAGTCTCACCACCATTTTGGTCTTTGGCAACCACATACCAAAAAAAATCTTGAGGTGCAGAGGCATCAAAAGAAAAGGTTTTGGAATCTGTATTTTCAATTACCATCTCGGTCGGTGGATTAGTATCTCCTAAGTATAAATCGAAAGTAAGTATATCATCGATATCAACATCGCTGGCATCCCATTCTAATGTTACTCCATTTAATGTCACTTCTGAGTTCAACTCAGGGTTAATAAGTTCTGGAGAAAATGGCAAATGATTTGTTATGCCAACTCCTTCAGTATAAAACATAAAAACAT
>CAZTLZ010000110.1:0-11845 GCA_964614665.1 uncultured Maribacter sp. | reverse complement strand
GTGGGACTGCATCCTGACTACGCGAACGTTATATTCAAAAAAACATTCGGCTATACCATTTCTGATTATTTGCTAGAACAAAGGGTGTTGTACGCCAAGCGAAAGTTGAGCATCACCCAAGACTCGATAACCTCAATTGCCTATGACTCGGGGTTTAACTCGATCAGTAGGTTTAACGCATCTTTTAGAAAATCTAGTGGAATGACCCCTAGGGATTTTCGAAAAGAACTCAACACATAGTTTTTGAAAAAAACTATATCGATAATTTTCTCTCGTTGAGTATTTCTTGCCAACCCTTATAGCTCTTTTTTACGAGGTCATTATCTGAGGAAGGTTTATAAACCTTTGAGTTTTCTGGTGGTTTAGGTAAATCATCAATGCTTTTCCAGAGTCCCGCTCCCAAGCCGGCAATTAAAGCAGCCCCTAATGCAGACACATCGGTAATACCGATATTGACCACCTTGGTTTCTAAAAGGTCGGTCAAGAATTGCATTAGAAAAGTATTGACTGTAATACCACCATCTACCTTTAGTTCATTCAGTTTAATATTGCTCTCGGCTTCCATTGTGGCTATAACATCCTTGATTTGATATGGAATTGATTCTAAGGCCGCACGAACAAAATGAGTTTTGTCCGTTTTGAAGGTAATCCCATGAATTGAAGCTTTCCAATCCATTTGCCAGTGGGGTGCCCCGAGACCGCTAAAGGCCGGAATCAAATAAACACCTTCATTACTGCTCAAGCTCATGGCCATCCTTTCTGTCTCGGTACTGTTCTCAAAAAGTTCAAGTTGGTTTTTAAGCCATTCGATGGTAGCCCCGCAACTTACAATCACACCCTCCAAAGCATAATCGACCCTGCCTTCGATACTCCAGCAAATGGTGGTAACCATTCCTTTTTTCGACCGTACTAGGTTATTCCCAGTATTCCATAATATGGAAGAACCTGTTCCCATTGTGGCTTTTGCGGTACCCGAGGTGTAGCAACCTTCTCCAAATGCCGCGGCGTGTGAATCACCAATAAGTCCAGTTATAGGAATCTCGTTCGTAAAATGACCACTTAAAGTAGTGGTGCCAAAATGAGCTGAAGAGTGCTTTACTTCTGGCATTTTTAGATTCGTTAGACCAAACCTTTCCAGTAAAGTCGAATCCCAATTCAGATCAGAAATATTAAAAAGTAAGGTACGGGAAGCATTGGTCATATCCGTCGCATACATTGCACCGTTGGTTAGTTTGTAAAGCAACCATGTGTCGACCGTTCCAAAATGACATCGACCTTCATCAATGGCTTGTTGTACGGTTCTGTTATTCTTGTAGAGCCAAATGAGCTTGGTTCCGGAAAAATAAGGATCAATTTTTAATCCGGTCTTGGTTGCTATCTCGGCTTCCACCCCTTCTTTCTGAAGGTCATTGCAAATAGCAATAGAGCGCTTACACTGCCATACTACGGCATTGCACAATGGTTGTCCATGTTCATCCCAAAGTACAAAGGTCTCTCTTTGGTTCGATATGCCACAGCTAACTATCCTTTCCTTCTGCCCCGGAAAATGTTCCTCGAATTCACGAAGACACTGGGTAACTGCATCAAGTACATTTTGATATATTTCTTCAGGATCTTGTTCTACAAATTCAGGTTTTGGATAATAGGATGTCAAAGGAACGCTAGCCTTGACAAGAAGTTTCCCGTCCTGGTCAAAAACAATCGCCTTGGTACCACTTGTACCCTGGTCAATAGCTAAAATATAGGATGCTGACATATTTCTTGGCTATACGTTTTAATAGATTAATCCTCGTTCGGATGGTTAAAGCGATCCATAATTACGGCCAATAAAATGACAAAACCTTTTATAATTTGCTGCCAAAAGGGCGACACATTTAAAAGAACCAAGCCACTATTGAGCACACCGATTATCAGCGCACCTTGAACGGTACCCATTATACTACCACGCCCTCCTGAAAGTGAAGTTCCACCAATAACAACAGCGGCAATTGAATCGAGCTCGTAGCTCATTCCTGCATTTGGTTGGGCAGAATCTAATCTTGAGGTCAATATTATTCCACCAACGGCGGACAAAATACCTGCTATGGCGAATACCCAAACTTTTACCTTATTGATATTTATACCTGATAATCGAGCGGCACTTTCATTACCACCGACTGCATAAATATGTCTACCGAAAACGGTTTTTTTGGTGATCACGATTGCTATAACAACAACGATTACCATAATCCAAACCGGCATCGGAATTCCTAAAAGCCAACCTGTGCCGATAAAAGCAAAACTGTCTCCTAAACCTGTAATCGGGAACCCTCCAGTCCATAACATGGTCGCCCCTCTTGCGATTGTCAGCATCGCTAATGTAGCAACAAAAGAGGGCACCTTGAATTTGGTGATCATCCAACCATTAAATGTTCCAAGTCCTCCTCCGACTACTAGTCCAGCTAAAATTGCTCCGAATACAGTGAAGTCTAGAAATATATTTAAAGCAGGAATTTCAATACCGTATTTCAATAAGCCTGCGGTTATAGCGCCTGCAAAAGCTAGCATTGAACCTACTGAGAGATCAATGCCTTTAGTCAAAATCACCAATGTCATACCCACTGAGATACACACGTTGATAGAAATCTGCCGCATGATATTCCAGCCGTTTTCCGGTGTTAGAAACTTATCGGAAAGTATGGTCAAAACAACACATAGCACTACGAGTGCTATCATTGACTGAAATTTTAATAATGTACTTTTAACGTCGGTCATGGTGTTGTGTTCTATTTCATTTTCTATAAAATTGCGGCCTGCATTATCGATTCTTCCGTTGCATTTTCTTGACTGAATTCAGCATTTATTTTTGAATCGCTCAAAACCAAAATACGATCGGAAATTGACATAACTTCTGGTAATTCTGATGAAACCACCACGATACCCAAACCTTTTTGAGCAAGGGAATTAATAAGATGGTATATTTCGTTTTTAGCGTTTACGTCTATTCCTCTGGTAGGCTCATCTAAAAAAAGAATTTTAGGGTCTGTTGCCAGCCACTTGGCCAGAACTACTTTCTGTTGATTTCCGCCACTAAGATTTTTGGAATATTGTTTTTCAGAAGGTGTTTTAATTTTAAGTGCATCAATGTAGTTTCTCGATAAATCGGTTTCTGACTTTGAATTCAAAAAACCGTTCTTGAGAACCTGATCAATACTGGCCATACTTACGTTTTTGGAAATCTCCATCTGCAAAACAAGTCCATCTTCTTTTCTATCTTCTGGAACTAAGCCCATACCATTATTAATGGCATCAATTACCGATCGTATTTTCACAACCTTATTTTCAATAAATACCGCACCAGACATTGTGCCACTATGCATTCCGAAAATGGTTTCCAACAATTCAGTTCTTCCCGCCCCCATTAATCCGAAGATTCCGAGAATTTCGCCTTTTTTCACATTGAAACTAATATCCTTAAAAATATAGCCTGATTTACTATTTATTCTAGGAAGACTCATATTTTCAACTCGCAATATTTCTTCCCCAAAAGGCACATCTTCTTTTTTAAAGATATTCTTAATGTCTCTACCTACCATTAGACGAATGAGATCGTCTTTGGTAGCGTTTTTTGCATTTTCAATCGTGCCAACCATTTTACCATCTCGAAGCCCGATAAAACGATCTGCTATCAAAAAAAGCTCATCCAATTTATGTGAGATATATAGAATTGAAACATTTTGCTTTTGTAAAGACTTTATGATTTTGAACAAGGACTCAACTTCTGAATCTGAAATTGCAGAAGTGGGTTCATCCATGATTACAACCTTTGCCTCCTCTAACAAAGCCTTTGCGATTTCAACCAATTGTTGCTCTCCAACCCGCAATTCTGAAACTAAAGTGTTAGCGTCTAAATCACAATCTAGACTAGTCAAAAGCTCTTGAGTTTTCTTTCGCATGCTGCCCGAATCGAGAATTCCGAATACGTTGTGTATTTCCCTGCCCAAAAAAATATTCTGAGCAATTGTCAAATAAGGAATCAAATTCAGCTCTTGATGAATTATTGCAATGCCCTTTTGCATCGCTTCTTTGGGATTCTTAAATTGAATCTCTTCACCTTTGAATAAAAGCTTGCCCTCATATTGGGAGTATACGCCTGATAAAATTTTCATTAGTGTAGACTTCCCTGCACCATTTTCTCCAACAATCACATTTACCTTACCGGTGTGTACTTCTAAATCGACATTGTTCAATGCAATTACACCACCGAACTTTTTGGTGATGCTTTTGGCCTCAAATAATATGTCGGGTTGGGTTTCCAAATTAATCTTTGAAGCTTATTTGTATTGGAATAACCTTTAAGTCATTCGTTATTGGTTTCGTAACATCTAACTTAACGGCTCCTTTAAAATGTACAATATCACCAATTTCAGCCTTTTCTTTAAAAGGAGGTATAATTGTTTCTCGAACGATGTTATTCAGCTCTACGGAAATTGAATTGAAATCCATCGTATTTTGATAATCACCAATCTGGGCCATGGCACTGCCATCTCGAATTGCATTACCAAAAATGAAATCGGTGGCTAATCTTAATTGTTTACCATTGTCGATGGTTACCAAAACAAACTCTTCTTCAATTTCTGAAATTGTCGCCTCGTCTTCAATTATGAAGTTGTATTCATCACTGATACCAAGTTTTTTACCATTCTCGATGGAGTAAGTTTTTAGGTCAGCTCCAATACTCTTTATAAATTCAGTAGCATTTAAAGCTGCCAGTGATTCAATTTCATCATTCATAAAATCGTTGGCGTAGGTTTTGGCATCAAAAACCAAATCATTTTGACTCTTTTTAACCTCATCAAGGGCTTCAATGCTAACGGAATTATACAGAGCCAAACCCAATATGACAACTAGTAAACTATATTTTAATGCTTTATTCATAACTAATTTTCTGTACCGTAAGCGCCAAAATCATCTATATTTTCTTGTGTCACCACTTTTACTTGTAATGGTGTTTTACTACTGAAATCTCTTTTCCCTTTAAAATATTCGTCCGCTAATTCAGCAGCTGTTCTAGCCATTTGTTTAGGTGATTGCATACCAGTACCGAAAATCTTTTTATCCTTTATGGCGTCCATGACATCTTTGGCTCCGTCAAAACCAAAGACTTTCACGCTGTCTGCCTTTCCTGCTGCCACCAATGCTTGATACGCCCCCATAGCCATTGCATCGTTACCACAAAATACTGCATTGATATCGGGATTGGATTGTAAGATGGACTCTAAAACCTCAAGTGCTTTACTTCTATCAAAGTCAGCACTTTGTTGCGCCACCATTTCCAATTTGGGAAAGTGATCCACAACACTGTGAAAACCTTTTGAGCGGTTCCAAGTATTGTTATCACCAACTAAACCTAATAATTCTACATACTTCCCTTTTTTATTCAATTGACGAACAAAATATTCGCCTAATTCCACACAACCCGAAAAATTATCTGAAGTAATCTGGGATGTAGCAACTTCCAAAGAATTTATTTCTCGGTCCATACAAAATGTTGGTAGTCCTGCATTTTTTGCTCTTTTTACATTCGATACGGAGCCTTCCGAATCTGTTGGATTAAACAAAATGGCATCATAACCAGCTGCGATCAAATTCTCAAAATGTTCGGCTTCCTTCGAAGTGTTATTTTGGGAATCGAATATGGTTGCTTCATATCCTAATTCACGCGCTCTTTCTGCAGCTGATTCCCCCAAAACCACAAACCATGGGTTGTTCAGTGTTGAAATCACCACAGCGACTTTGTTGGCCTCATTCTCTTTTTTGGTATTGCATCCAAAAAGAAAAATAAGAATCAGACCTACTAAATAAGTACTTGAGTTCTTCATTTTATTTTGGCATAACATTGACAATAACCCTTTGGTATCGGGTCAATGCTGGCTCACCATCATCGGTAACCTTAAGTATCACATGTATAGTACCCACCTTATCAGTTTCAAGTGCAACAAAACTTGCTTCTTGCGAATCTGAATTTTCAAGGTCTGCATAACCTCTTCTACTAATATTTAAAGTGCCAACTTCCTTATAGACCATCCATTGGTACGATAATTTGTCACCGTCAGGGTCGGTTGAACCTTTAGCACTCAATTTTACTATATCTCCAGACTTGACCAATAGTTCGTTGGAATGATCCAGTTTCGCTACTGGCGGGTGGTTTGCCTTTTTATAATTGGGAGTATTACTCCAATCAATACGAGCAGCAAAATCGTTTTGATATTCTTCACGCCATCGCCAGATTGTGGCCTGGTTGCTTGTATGGCGTTCTTTGGTTATTGGACTATAAACTTCATCATCGGCATCTGTCCAAATTGCCCGTAATTCAGGTTCGTACATGTATTTTCTAAATGGAGGTATGTATAACTCGTACCTGCCTCCCCAACCACCAAAATCAGGTCTTTCAGGGTTGTTCAGTCCATTATTTACCAATCCGAAAAATGCAGGTGTATCACCTTCCATCAAATATTCGGTATGGGGATGTTGTGCTCCAAGCGGACCATGATTGTTTCTAATATTTTCATCTAACCATGGATTGTCAACTATTGAAAAATCGGCTCCCATAAAACGCCCGTGGAACTTATCACCAGAAATTCCTGTCCAGGTGGCCAAATGATATTGTCCGCCTCCGTTTTCTTCATAGCCAGGACTCACAACATAGAAAATGTTTTGGAAGTTATTTCGAATCCAAGGCCCTGAATCATCTTGATCCGAAATGGTATAAACCCTCATTTTTGAAGTGATCCTATCCAGTTCTGATTTGGTTTTGGTGCGCTGCATTTTCCAAAGTGCTTGGGCCAGAACATTGGCACCACCCCAAGCCTGAATGTAAACTGGGCGATCATCATCTTTTTCCATTACTTTAATCAGCCATTCAGAACCTTCTGAATCTTGGCCTTCGCCAACACCTTCCATTCCAAATTTTGGAACCCCTATTTTCACAATACTTTTTAGATACTCATACTCAGGGTAACCCGGTTCATGCTTTTCCAAATTCTCTTTTACTTTTTCGTAGGCATCTACAATTTCATGAATACGCCATTCAGCTGTTGCATCACGTTGCCAACAAGATGTTGTAGCAACAATGCCTTCAATATCCCACATGTTCGCATAGGTCAGAAATCGCACTAATGATTGGGCATCGTCGGGTTCGTTTTCAATATCCGTTAGGACAAAAACGCGGGGTTTTTCAGTAAAATTCTGAGATTGAACCGGCAAAAAACTTATTAGCATCAAAAGAATAAGCAATACCGTTGTTTGGCTTAAATTTTTCATTTTTAAAATTATTTGTTCTTAAAGAGTTCCAAAGCAGTTTCTGTCAGGCCAACTTTCGAAATTCCGTAGTGGTTAAAAATTTCAATTTGCGAACCCGTTACCGTGTATTCATCTGGTATTCCAACAATTTTAAAAGGATTACGGTATCCATTCTGAAAAAGAAAAGATGCGCATGCCTCACCTAAGCCGCCATTGACCATATGTTCTTCTACGGTTAAAATTGGCCTGCCATTTTTCGCCAAACTTTCAAGAAGGTCAGTATCCAAAGGTTTTATGGTGTGCATACTTACAACTGACACATTAATACCATGTTCATCTTGCAAGGCTTTTGCCGCCAACCAAGCTGGATATACAGTCTCGCCATTAGCTATTATCGCCATATCACTTCCTTCACGAACAACACGACCTTTACCAAATTCAAAATTTTGGTTAGCATCATTTAAAAAAGGCATAGCTTTTTTTCCAAAACGTAAATAAATCGGCTTACCGAAATTAATCGCCAATTTCACGGCTTGTTCTGTTTCAAAATTATCAGCTGGGGCGACTATCGTTATATTATTAATTGCTCGAAGTGCAGCATAATCGTGTAAGCTGTGGTGTGTGGTTCCTAATGCACCATAGCTTACACCAGCACTGATACCGATTAATTTTACTGGATTGTCAGAATAGGCAACGTCGTTCTTAATCTGTTCTAGTGCTCTTGCACTTAAAAAACACGAAGGTGAAACAGCAAATGCTTTCTTCCCTGCTGATGCCAATCCTGTGGCCACCCCAACCAGATTTTGCTCCGCAATACCAACTTCAACAATTTGATTCGGGTATTTTTTGGCAAATGGTACTAGCTTTCCCGATCCGCGAGAATCACTGGTAACCACAATTATGTCCTTATCGGTTTCGGCCAATTTTTGCAAAGTTTCGGAAAATACAATTTGATTTGCCGAACCCATTTCAAGGTCTTTCTCTTCTATTTTGTCTAACTGCATTTTTCTTAGATTGCTGCTTCAATTTCGTCTAACTCCGATTGTGCCAATTCATATTGTTCAGGACTCGGTACACCATGATGCCATTTTAAATTTCCTTCCATATAACTCACTCCTTTACCCTTAATGGTGTGGGCGATTATAAAGTTTGGTTTACCTTGTTGAAAAGGCCCATTGTTCAGAGCAGCTTCCAATTCTTCTAAATTGTGTCCATCAACTTCTTTCACCGACCAACCGAAAGTTTCCAACTTTTCTCGAACGGAATCCGTATTCATAACCTCTTGATTCGAACCTGTAATCTGTTGTTTGTTATAATCAAGAATAGCGTAAAGATTATCTAACTTATAGTGTGATGCAGCCAAAAAAGCTTCCCAATTCGAACCTTCAGGTAATTCCCCATCACCCATCAAAGTAAATACACGATGTGTTTTATTATCTAATTTCGCGGCAATCGCCTCACCAACGCAAATGGGTAGGCCGTGACCCAAAGCACCCGTATTCTGTTCAACACCATTTACTTTTTTTGTAGGATGCCCAATATAATGTGATTGATATTGGCATAAAGTCTCCAAATCAGATTCAGGAAAAAAACCGCGATCGGCCAAGGTCACAAAAAGTGCTTCAACACAATGACCTTTACTTTGAATATACCTATCACGATTGGGGTCTTTGAAGTTTTCAGGGTCTACATTCAATACTCTATTATAAAGTATATTGAGAATATCGGTACAAGAAAGGCTGCCACCGGTATGACCCGCTTTTGCCTTGTAAATATACTTTAGAAGGTTTTTTCTCAAAAAAACCGATTTCAATTTTAACGCTCTGTCTGTCATTCGATTCTAATTATGATTGTAGACTTCCCATCCCATATAATTTCCTAATGCCTCTTCTAAAACCGCTCCGGTCTTTGATGCATTCATTACAACATGATGTTCAAAACCATTCTTGCATACATAGTTCATTAATCCTTGCAGATCCCCGATTTTGGCGACCGCTCTATTTCCAAAAGTTTTAAGCGGGTCATCTGTTAATTCTCCTTCGCCTATATAGGCCTTTATAATACCTTTTGGGTCGTCGGTACTAATTCTACCATATGTTAACGGGTTCGCAGGTGTTCTTCCGTCTAACGCCCCGAATGTGTTCTCAACACCTACGGAAGTTCCAAGGATGGGCGCATTACTTATTTCTATATCTGGTAAGAATGATTTCGCCCAGTTACCACAATGAAATAAAACACATTTATTGGGGTCATCTGCGTAATTATTATTCCAATCTACCAATGCGCTCGGTGACCCGGAAGCCAGTTGCATGGCGTACATACTCAATGTACCGGTTACATCTACTTCACAAGCAGACGGTAACATATTTTCAGACATGATACTCATACTAGTACACACGTTACAGCCAAAATTTTGCTGTAAGGAAGTCCAGCATTGAATAGCGGTGGCATCTAGTGCATACTCTTCGACAAATTGATTGAGAACAACGTCTAGTTTTGCCATTTGTATCATTGCGGCATCAGGAGTTTTTCCTTTGGGTGCGTATGCGTTAATAGCGTCTAAATGTTGTTTAACAGCGGTATCATCTTTGGTCAGTTTGTCGGCCTTTCCTAAAATTTCAGATAAGTCAACAGTCGTTACTGTAACTCCATTTCTTTGTAATATTTTTTCTGAATAACGAACCGTATTGAAGGCACCAGGTCTCGCCCCGACGGCCCCAATTCTAACACTTTGCAATCCTTTGACTACGCGACATACAGCTGTGAAATTCATTAAATCTTGCTGAAATTGTGGGTCAGACGGCGACATCACATGCTTACTGGTCAAAGAATATTTGATTCCGTATTGATATAAATTATTACAAACCGAAATTTTACCGCACCACGAATCCCGTCTATTTACAACGTTCATTTTAGAAAGTTCATCGGGATATGCCTGAACAAGAATAGGAACGTTCAAATTTGAAAGTTTCAAGGTGTCGGCTACTCCTTTCTCATCTCCGAAATTTGGAAGCAGTACTAAAATACCAGCAATTTCCCCACTGTGTTTTTTAAACAATTCTGCACATTTCTGTGCGTCTTTATAAACTTCAACGCCACCCAGCTTTGTAGCACTGGTATCTAATAAAACTGGATTTATTTTCAATTTTTCGCAAACTGCGAGAATTTCAGTTCTGGCTTTTTCTACCAAACTGTCTGGAAAAAAATCTCTATTGCCAATTATTATACCTAACGAAATCGATTTAGCCATATTTTGCTTTGTATTTTTTGATAAAATTTAGGTAGAGGATATACCGCAGACCAAGTTAAAAAATTCAACAGCACAATGTACTACTAGTATTCAAACAAAAACCAGCTATATTTATATTAAAATCTATCATTTACCTAGATTCCTAATCAAAGCGAGTAGTCTTAGCTGAAACCAATCGAGTTTTTATCTACTCCAACTTTTAATCTGTCTTGAGTTTTTCTTTTGGCCTTAAATTATGGACGTCGGTGTGAGACATAATTTACTTAATGGGTTTTCAAAAAGTTTCAAAAACCTCGGAATTCATCAAGTTTAATTCCTTATGTGGGTGGTTTTAACTTAATAGCGAGCTTAAATTTGTGTGCACTCCTGCACTCCTTAAATTAAAACACCATGAAGAACACATTTCTGAAAAAACGATTTATAGTTCTAGTATTACTTATAAACGCCTCTTGCATAATTAGCTCATGTCAATCGGCCGAAATTACGGTTGTCGAAAAATGGGAAGTTTTTGAGCTTAGTTTTCAAGGGTCTGCCGATGGTAATCCATATATGGATAATACTATAGATGCAAAATTTACCAACGGTTCAGAAACGGTTTCCGTACCCGGATTTTATGACGGAAACGGAACATATAAAATTAGGTTCTCGCCGGATGAATTAGGAGATTGGAGCTATGTTATCCAAAGCAATTTGCAAGCACTAAGCAACCAAAGTGGAACTTTTCGATGCATTGAACCTACCGGAGACAATCATGGTCCGCTAAAGATTGTAAACACACATTACCTAGAATATACCGATGGAACACCTTTTTATTCCGTGGGTACTACAGCCTATCAATGGACCAGTGTCAAACAAAGTATTCAGGAACAAACCATTGAAACACTTAAAAACAGTCCCTTCAATAAAATTCGGATGTGTGTTTTTCCAAAGGATTATGTCTATGGAAATAGAACGGAACCATGGACGTTACCTTTTGCAAAAAAGGATAGCGTAAACGACCTTACCCACCCAAATTTTGAATTTTTCCAAAATTTTGACAAAAGGGTAGCCCAGCTTCAAGATATGGGTGTTCAGGCAGATGTTATCCTTTTCCACCCCTATGACCGCTGGGGTTACAGTGAAATGGGTAAGAATATGAATGCTAAATATGTACGCTATATGATTGCCAGACTGTCTGCCTACCGAAATGTTTGGTGGTCACTGGCCAACGAGTGGGATGTACCAAGAATTAAGGAAACTATTGACTGGGAAGGCATTGGCACCTTGCTTCAAAAAGAAGATCCTCACAATAGGTTTCGTGGCATTCACAACTGG
>CAZTLZ010000109.1:0-11847 GCA_964614665.1 uncultured Maribacter sp. | reverse complement strand
GATCAAGATGGTATTCTTACAATTGATGAAATTGAGCTAGATGCCGATGGTAATTTTGTTGGTTTCAAAGATACTGACGGCGATGGTACACCTGACCATCTTGATAGTGATAGCTAGTAAAATGGAAGTAATAAAAAAGCCCCGATGTAACACATCGGGGCTATTCTTTTTCGTATAAATCTAGATCTTTAGCGAAAGACCAAAAATAACCTGTGATGGTCTTGAGTCAACACGGCCATCTATATTCTCTACATTGTTTCCAATGAAATTTGCCTCATTATCCGAGAGGCCCCTTTCGTAACGCACGTCGAGACCTATCCGGCCAAGATTTACTCCAATCCCTGCATGCAGGCCAATGGTAAAATCCTTTTCAGCTTCATTGATACTAAAACCTTCTAAATCGTTTTCTACTTGATATTGAAACGCGGGTCCTGCGAAGACATGCAATGGTCCTATTAAATTAACACCCAACAAAACAGGGACATCTATTTTTGCAATGTCAAAATTAGTGCTGGTGCCGTTTACGTCATAACTACTGGTTGTTCGCGTGTAAATGGCTTCAGGTCTAATATAGATTTTGGCCAATTCTATTTTGTAGAATGCACCAACATGGTAACCGACTTTTCCTTTTGATCCTTCTACGATATCCGAAGCAGCATCACCTACTGAAGCGATCAAATTACCATTTTGATTGTAATTGAGTCCTCCTTTAATTCCGAAGCCGGAATCTTTTTGGGCAAATGTGGTAAGGCCACATAGGGCAAGTACCACAAGTAGAAATGTTTTTTTCATAATGTTCCGTTTTAAAATATCAATAGTGGTATCAAAAACGATACCACTATTATTTTCTTTCCAATACCTTTAAAACGGCCTTTACAATGGCTTTATTGTTCAATCCGTACTTCTCCATTAATTGATCGGGAGTTCCACTTTCTCCAAAGGTGTCATTAGTGGCGACGAATTCTTGAGGTGTTGGATGTTGGGTGGCAAGTACCCTTGAAATACTTTCCCCAAGACCTCCTAAATAATTATGCTCTTCGGCTGACACAATACATCCGGTTTTTTTAACGGACTTTATCACCGCTTCAGAATCTAGAGGCTTAATTGTATGAATGTTGATGACTTCAGCAGAAATACCTTGTTTTTCCAAAGCTTCAGCTGCTATGAGGGATTCCCATACCAAATGTCCTGTAGCAACAATGGTAACATCCGTACCTTCATTCAATAGAAGCGCTTTTCCTATTTCGAATTTTTGATCTACAGGGGTGAAATTGGCTACTTTGGGTCTTCCGAAGCGCAAATAAACAGGTCCTTCATAATCAGCAATAGCCAAGGTCGCAGCTTTGGTCTGATTGTAATCACAAGGATTGATAACTACCATACCTGGCAACATTTTCATAAGGCCGATATCTTCCAATATTTGATGTGTGGCCCCATCTTCACCAAGGGTTACACCAGCATGTGAAGCACATATTTTTACATTTTTACCCGAGTAAGCAATAGACTGCCGTATTTGGTCATATACACGGCCTGTCGAGAAATTCGCAAAAGTACCTGTAAAAGGAATTTTACCTCCAATAGTTAGACCTGCAGCAATGCCCATCATATTCGCCTCCGCAATACCTACTTGAAAAAAGCGATCAGGATTTTCATCAATAAACGTTTGTATTTTGAGCGATCCTACTAAATCTGCACAAAGTGCAACCACATTAGGGTTGGTTCTACCTAGCTCTGTCATTCCAGCACCGTAGCCGCTTCGCGTATCGTTTTTTCCTTGGTCTAAATACTTCGTCATTTTTTCTTATTTTCATTTCTGCCTTGGCAAAAATCTTTTAATCAATTAAGCATTATAATTGTTCCCTTGCTTCAGGGAGGGTTTGGGAGGCAACTTTAATAATCCCCTAAAGTTTCTGCATTCTGAGACAAAGCATTTTCCAATTGTTCATCATTGGGAGCCTTACCATGCCATGCATGTGTATGCATCATAAAATCTACTCCATTGCCCATCATGGTATATAACAATACACAAACAGGTTTTCCCTTTCCTGTTCTTGATTTCGCTTCTTTCATTCCAGCGATAATAGCTTCAAGGTCATTACCTTCTTTGATTTCAAGAACATCCCAGCCAAAGGCTTCGAACTTTGCCTTTAAGTCGCCCATTGGCAGTACATCATCCGTGGCGCCATCTATTTGCTTTCCATTTAGGTCAATAGTCGAAATTAAGTTATCGACTTTATTCCCTGCAGCATACATAATGGCTTCCCAGTTCTGACCCTCTTGCAATTCGCCATCACCATGAAGACTATAAATCAAATGATTGTCATTGTTTAGTTTTTTCGCCAAGGCGGCACCCAAGGCAACCGACATGCCTTGCCCTAGAGACCCGGAGGCAATACGAATTCCTGGTAGGCCTTCATGAGTAGTAGGGTGCCCCTGCAAACGAGAATCTATCAAGCGAAAAGTGTTCAATTCATCTACGGGAAAGTAACCTCTTCTTGCAAGTACACTATAGTAAACCGGTGAAATATGTCCGTTGGATAAAAAGAAGAGGTCTTCATTATCCCCGTCCATATCAAATCCATC
Organism: uncultured Maribacter sp.; assembly: GCA_964614665.1. Lineage (GTDB taxonomy): Bacteria > Bacteroidota > Bacteroidia > Flavobacteriales > Flavobacteriaceae > Maribacter_C. The sequence continues at coordinate 9,264 of CAZTLZ010000109.1, read as the reverse complement.
TTTTAATTCCATGAGTTCATGGAAAAGCGCTACGAAGAATTCCGTGCATCCCAAAGAACCACCGGGGTGGCCTGAATTTACTTTGTGTACCATGCGTAGGATATCTCTCCTTGTCTGAGTTACGATGTCTTCTAATTGACTTGATTTTGGCATTTTTGAACTATCTAATTAATTGACGTCAAAAGTAATCGCAATCTTTTTGGTAGACAAGTTGGAGTTATCATATTTTATTAACGAAAAGTGATTCGTGACCTTTCTTATTTTTTAAGGTATTATCAAGAGAGCATCTGACATTTAGTCTCATGAGTTCGACCCCTTGAACTTTATTTTTTCCTTAGCACAATATGGGCTTGAGTTCTATATCTTTGCCGCTAGTTAAATTCTATGAAGTTTACTTTAGAACATACTGACCCAAATAGTCGTGCGAGAGCAGGGGAGATGGTTACGGATCATGGTGTCATAGAAACCCCCATTTTTATGCCCGTGGGTACCGTTGCATCTGTTAAGGGAGTACATCAACGAGAATTGAAAGAAGAGATAAACCCCGATGTCATTCTTGGCAACACTTATCACTTGTTTCTGCGTCCTAAAATTGAGATTTTAAAACAAGCCGGAGGCCTTCATAAATTTATGGGTTGGGATAGAAATATTCTTACGGATAGTGGCGGTTACCAAGTTTATTCACTTTCTGCAAACCGAAAAATCAAAGAGGAAGGTGTCAAATTCAAATCGCATATTGATGGGTCAACACATTTTTTTACTCCTGAGAATGTTATGGAGATTCAGCGTGTTATCGGCGCCGATATCATTATGGCTTTTGATGAGTGTACGCCTTATCCATGTGATTACCAATATGCGAAACGTTCGATGCACATGACGCATCGTTGGTTGGATCGTTGTATCGACCATTTGGAGAAAACACCCTTTGCGTATGATTACGAGCAGTCATTTTTCCCCATTGTTCAGGGTTCCACTTATAAAGACCTACGAAGACAATCGGCAGAATATATTGCGAATGCCGGTGCTGAAGGAAATGCGATAGGGGGATTATCAGTAGGTGAGCCGGCTGAAGAAATGTACGCGATGACCGAAGTGGTCACTGAAATTTTACCTGAGGATAAACCACGGTATTTAATGGGTGTGGGTACGCCTATCAATATATTGGAAAATATTGCTTTGGGAATTGATATGTTCGATTGTGTGATGCCGACCCGAAATGCAAGAAACGGTATGTTATTTACCGCTCACGGTACTATTAATATCAAGAATAAGAAGTGGGAGGATGACTTTTCCGTCATTGATGAAATGGGTACCACTTTTGTTGATAAAGAGTATTCTAAGGCATATCTACGCCATTTATTCGCAGCTAATGAGTATTTGGGAAAGCAAATAGCAACCATTCATAATTTAGGATTTTACCTCTGGTTGACCCGAGAGGCGCGAAAACATATAGTAGCGGGAGATTTCGTTGACTGGAAAAATAAGATGGTCAAACAAATGGACAAACGACTTTAAGTTGGGCATTCTTGACAAATACATACTCAAACGTTATCTACTCACTTTTATGGTGATGCTTTTGCTATTCATTCCTATCGGAATAATGGCGCACCTGGCAGAGCAGATAGGTAAAATTCAGGAACGGGAAGCCCCATTAAATGAAGTACTGGCGTATCTCGGAGATTTCAGTATTTATATCGGTAGTTTATTATTACCTATTTTCTTGTTCTTATCGGTTATATTTTTCACCTCAAAGCTGGCCAGTAATACCGAGATTGTGGCGATGCTTAGTTCAGGGATCTCATTTAATCGCTTTCTAAGACCCTATTTAATAGGAGCATCAATTGTTGCCGTTGCTGTATTATTAATGGGAATGTTTGTTGTGCCTTCAGCAAGTAAAGGCTTTAATGAGTTCAAGTTCAAATATTTAAAAAGAGGAGGAGAAGAAAGGGTAACCACCAATATCTACAATCAACTTAATGAACACGACTTCATTTATGTCAGTAGTTTTGACCCTGCCCGCCAAATAGGATACAACTTTACCTTCGAGCGATTCAATGAAGATAATACGTTGGATTTCAAAATGTCAGCGGCCAATATCAGATGGGTTGAAAAGGATAGTAACTATCGTTTGACAACCTATAAAAAAAGAACGATTCGAGCTGACACGGCACTTATTGAAACTAAAAGAAGGTTAGATACGCTTTTCGCTTTCAAAATAGATGACTTGACCCCAGTATCTTATGTGGCCGAAACGAAAAATTTGCTGGAGCTTGATAAGTTCATAGCCGACCAACGTCTAAAGGGTGCCTCTAACATTAATTCATATATATTGGTAAAGTACAAACGTTGGGCATTACCGCTCTCTGTATTTATTTTGACAATTATCGGTGTTGCTGTGGCCTCCATGAAGCGACGGGGAGGTATGGGTCTAAATCTCGCTTTTGGAATTGTGGTGGCGTTTGTATTTATCTTTTTTGATAGAATTTTCAGTACTCTTGCTGAACAGGCAGGTCTTGACCCGCTATTGGCTGTTGTAATGCCCAACACGCTGTTCGGGATACTTGCATTTTACTTGTTACAGAAAGCGAAACGTTAATTCTCCATGAGCTCCAAACTCAAAAACTTTCTACACCTCCATTTCATTGTTTTTATTTGGGGATTCACTGCTGTTTTGGGTAAATTAATATCTATAGATGCGCTCCCATTGGTGTGGTATCGCATGGGGATTGCTTCTCTGTTGATTCTTTTATTTATTGGAATAAGAGGATATTCTTTGAAAGTATCGAAGAAGAACTTGTTGATTTTGTGCACTGCCGGTGCGGCTCTCGCAGTACACTGGGTAACTTTCTTTTTGGCAATAAAAGTATCCAATGTTTCCATTGCATTGGCAACAATGTCGACAGGTGCCTTTTTTACCGCATTACTAGAACCGATTTTGTATAAGAGGAAGTTAATATGGTATGAGCTTGTTTTCGGTTTAATCGTGATTTTGGGGCTTTTACTGATTTTTAAGGTAGAAACACAATACGCGTATGGCATGCTTATAGCCCTGCTGTCTGCATTGATGGGAGTTATTTTTACTTTGATAAACGGTAAGTTGGTCGCAACACACAAACCCACAATGATTTCCTTTTATGAGCTAACAGTTGGGGTGCTGTTGATTTCTGTTTTAATGGGATTTCAAGGTGGATTTAACCCTGAGCTATTCCAACTTTCCCAAAACGATTGGATATATATTCTCATTCTCGCCTCTATTTGTACGGCGTATGCTTTTATTGGTGGCGTGCATGTGATGAAATATATTACCCCGTACACGGTAGTTCTCACGGTGAATCTTGAGCCAGTATATGGAATTATTCTCGCCTTTTTCATATTTGGGGAAACAGAAAAAATGAGCTCTATGTTCTACCTTGGCGCACTTCTTATTTTGATGACCGTCATCGCTAACGGAATATTGAAAAATAGGGGTCGATTAAAAAAACAGAAGCGCGTTTAGCATAGCCTTTTATTTTTATATTTGTCAAGTTAAACTAACGAAACCTATCACATGGAATATTTGGATTTTGAACTCCCTATCAAGGAACTCGAAGAGCAGTTGGATAAATGTATGATTATAGGCCAAGAGAGCGATGTTGATGTTACCGAAACCTGCAAGCAGATAGAAAAGAAGTTGACCGAGACGAGGAAGGATATTTATAAGAACCTTACCGCTTGGCAACGTGTTCAACTTTCTAGACACCCGGATAGACCGTACACTTTAGATTATATCAATGCAATTTGTGGAGATTCGTTCTTAGAACTTCACGGTGATAGAAATGTAAAAGATGACAAGGCCATGATCGGCGGTCTCGGAAAAATTGGGGACCAGAGTTATATGTTCATTGGTCAACAAAAGGGATATAATACCAAGACAAGACAGTATCGGAATTTTGGAATGGCGAACCCTGAAGGTTATCGAAAAGCCTTGCGCCTAATGAAGTCTGCTGAAAAGTTTGGAGTTCCTGTAGTTTCATTTATAGATACGCCAGGGGCATACCCGGGCATAGAGGCCGAGGAGCGTGGTCAAGGTGAGGCGATAGCAAGAAATATCTTGGAAATGACACGATTGAAAGTACCGATTATTTGTGTTGTAATAGGTGAGGGTGCCTCAGGGGGTGCTCTAGGAATTGGAGTAGGAGATAAGATCCTTATGCTCGAAAATGCATGGTATTCGGTAATATCACCAGAGAACTGTTCTTCTATTTTATGGAGAAGTTGGGAATATAAAGAACAGGCCGCAGAAGCATTGAAGCTTACGGCGACCGATAGTAAAGCGCTAAAAGTAATTGATGAAATAATCAAAGAACCCGTTGGCGGTGCGCATGGAAATCGGGAAAAAACATTCCAGACCGTAAAAAACAAAATACGTTCAACTTTTGCGGAGTTAGAAAAGTTATCCCCAAAAGAATTGGTAAAACAGCGTATGGAGAAATATGCGGAAATGGGTGTCTTTAACGGCTAACCCTTGTAATAGACAAGGTTGATTAAATCTGGAGAATTCATTCTCCGGATTTTTTTTGTTATCAACACAAAATCGTAACTTATAAACACCTAATTGTTCAACAATTGTGGATATCGCAAAAGGCATATTCCATGTTAACTAAAGGTTAATTGCATACTTTCGTCCCCATGGAGAAACCAAACCCTGTTATTGGTCATAAGATTGATAAATCTACTATCATCAGCTTGGAGCGTGGAAAAATACCACCTCAATCGGTTGATTTAGAGGAAGTTGTGCTTGGGGCGATGATGATTGATAAAAAGGGAGTAGATGAGGTAATAGATATCCTTCATCCTGATGTTTTCTATAAGGATGCGCATCGTTATATCTACGAAGCTATTTTCAAATTGTTCGAAACTTCCGAACCTGTGGATTTATTAACCGTTTCTTCCCAATTAAAGAAGGATGGTAAATTAGAACTCGCAGGAGGGGACTTTTACCTCATAAAATTAACTCAGAAAGTGGCTTCTTCGGCTCATATTGAGTTTCATGCCAGAATCATCCTTCAGAAATTCATTCAACGAAGTTTGATCAAAATTTCCAACGAAATAATCAAAGATGCCTACGATGAGGCCACAGATGTTTTTGATTTATTGGATAATGCAGAATCGAAGTTATACGATGTTACCCAAGGAAATTTAAAACGATCTGCCGAAACGGCCCAGAATTTGGTGATTCAGGCTAAAAAGCGAATTGAGGAAATTGCGAATAAAGAAGGATTGAGCGGAATTCCTTCAGGTTTTGATAAGGTTGACAAATTGACTTCTGGGTGGCAACCTAGTGATTTAATCATTATTGCTGCAAGGCCCGGTATGGGTAAAACGGCATTGACCCTCTCAATGGCTCGAAACATGGCCGTAAATAATAATGTGCCTGTGGCGTTCTTTTCTTGTGAGATGTCATCCGTGCAGTTAATTACGAGATTGATTTCATCCGAAACAGGATTGTCTTCAGAGAAGTTGAGAACAGGTAGATTAGAGAAACACGAATGGGAACAATTGAATGTGAAGGTAAAGGCTTTGGAAAAAGCACCTTTGTTTATAGATGATACACCGTCCCTCTCAATTTTTGATTTAAGAGCAAAAGCCAGACGTTTGGCCTCTCAACACGGAATCAAATTGATTGTGATTGATTATTTACAGCTGATGACAGCAGGAGGTAGTCAAAAAGGAGGTAATCGTGAACAAGAAATCTCAACAATTTCAAGAAACTTGAAAGCTTTGGCGAAAGAATTGAACGTTCCCGTAATTGCCCTTTCACAATTGTCACGTGCCGTTGAAACCCGTGGGGGTAGTAAAAGACCGATTCTTTCCGATTTACGTGAATCTGGAGCAATTGAGCAAGATGCTGATATCGTGTCCTTTATTTATCGACCTGAATATTACAAAATCGATGAATGGGATGATGAAGAACGTACACCTACACAGGGTCAGGCCGAGTTCATCATAGCTAAACACCGTAATGGCGGTCTAGAGAACATTCGTCTGAAGTTCATCGGTCAGCTGGGTAAATTCGACAATTTAGATGATTTTGATTCTCCCTTCGAATTTCAATCGAAGATGAATGCCAATGAGGATAATCCTTTTATTACCAAAAACCTTCCGGACGCCAATGATGCATTTGGCAGCTCAATGAATGATAGTCCCGATTTAGAAGAGGATAATGATGTTCCTTTTTAATATTCTTTAACGTGGTTCAAAATACGCTACCACTATTTTTCGTTTATCTTTGAGGAGTGCCTCAATGGTTAGTTTATGCGAAATAGTCTTTGCCTTCTCTTCTTTATTCTAATTTCTTTACAGATTTCGGCTTCATCTATCCTTATTCCAATGGATGCAGAAGGCCAACAAAATCATTTGAAAGCATACGGAATTACATATTGGGTATTGACCAAACAGCAAAAAGTACAATGGTTATTGAATTACAGGGGTGGTTCTTTTCTCTTGCCTGATGGGGAGAACATTCGAAAAGAATGTCAGATTCGTGGTGTTTCTTTTGAGATTTTATCAGATGGGCAAGCACAAGGGATTTTGGAATCCATAAGTAGTCCGTCGCAAAATCAGGAAGCTGTTATTTTAGAAAAAGCACCAAAAGTAGCTGTGTATTCTCCCAAAGGAAATCAACCATGGGACGATGCCGTGACCATGGTTTTAACCTATGCGGAAATACCTTATGTGACTGTTTATGATGAAGAAGTATTAGATGATAAACTAGTGCTTTATGATTGGCTGCACTTACATCACGAAGATTTTACCGGGCAATACGGCAAGTTTTATGGAGCATACAGGGCGGCACCTTGGTATATTACACAGAAACAAGAAGCTGAAGCCTTAGCCTCAAAATTAGGCTACAATAAGGTATCAGAAGAGAAAAGAGCTGTTGCCCTTAAAATTCGTAACTATGTTATAGGAGGAGGTTTTATGTTTGCCATGTGTTCTGCTACCGATAGTTTTGACATTGCGTTGTCAGCGTCAGATGATGTTGATATTTGTGAACCCATGTTCGATGATGACCCATCTGATGCCAACTACCAAAGCAAATTAAACTTCAATAGGACTTTTGCATTCACAGACTTCATATTGGAGCGAAGTCCTGCCAAGTATGAATTCTCATCAATAGATATGACTCAAAAACGAGGAAACGTTCCAAAAGAATCAGATTATTTTTCTCTAATGGATTTCTCGGCAAAATGGGACCCGGTACCTACGATGCTATGCCAGAATCATACGGCCTTGGTCAAAGGGTTTATGGGTCAAACAACAGCTTTTGACAGAATGACTATAAAGCCAACAGTTCTTGTACTAGGAGAGAATAAAATAAATGAAGAAGCCCGTTACATTCATGGAATCAAGGGCAAGGGTTTTTTTACTTTCTATGGGGGGCATGATCCAGAAGATTATCAGCATAGGGTAGGGGACCCCAAAACTGAATTGGAATTGCACCCTACCTCACCGGGCTATCGCCTTATTTTGAATAACGTATTGTTTCCTGCAGCGCAGAAGAAGAAACAAAAGACCTGATTAGCTTTTCAGTAGTCTCTCTAAAACGCGCTCCACTCCGAAATTATCATTACTTGCCGTTTGATATTTAGCGACTTTCTTGACATTTGGATGTGCATTTTCCATAGCAAAACTAAAATCTGACATTGCAAGCATTTCAAGGTCATTATTATAATCACCAAAAACCATTGTTTCTTGAGGAGTAATGTCATAGAGTTTTTGTAGCTTTTGAAGAGCGAAACCCTTGTTGGCATTTGGGCTTGATATATCAACCCAGTTTGGCCCCGAAACTTTTACTTTTAAATCTCCTTCTAGATGCTTTACCGAAGGGTAGATATGTTTTTCCGAACTTTCAAAATGGTAAATCGCGATTTTTAAAATTTCTGCATCAACTTTACCCAGGTCCTCCACAATTTCAAAAGCTGAATAATATTGCCGTAATAGGTCGGCAAATGGTTCTGAATCTCCTTTAAGATATGCACCATGTTTACCACAGAGTACTGCATTGATATTTTCGATTTTTGAGAGTGTATCTAAAATGGTGCCCTGTTCCTTTTTTGGTAGTAGGGTGGATAACAATTCTTCATCTTTCCGCATTACGTAGCCTCCATTTTCGGCGGCTATGATAATGTCATTCTTGACATCTATAAGTTTGTCAAGAATACTATTGTATTGTCTTCCGCTGGCCGCAACGAATAGAATATTGCGTTTTTTTAATTCCTCAAAGATTTCAAAAAAACGAGTGCTTACTTCATGGTCGGAATTCAATAACGTTCCATCCATATCACTCACCACCATTTTTACTTGAGAGAAATCCACTTCATATGATATTTAGCGGCCAAAGGTATTTCTTCTTATTTTATTTATGCGATACTATGATAAAGTTTTACATTTATTTCATAAACAAGAATATGCAATTTTACCAAAGGAATTTACAATTGAGAGTTCATGAAAGAGGTTTTCATCTAATTACTGATACCGTTCTGCAAAATCTTCCCGAGGTGAAGCAAATAAAGACGGGAATGTTGCAAGTTTTTATCAAACACACATCTGCCAGTCTGACAATAAACGAAAATGCGGACCCGACCGTTCGAACCGACTTTGAAAGTCATATGAATCAAATGGTACCGGAATATGCACCCTATTACATCCATACCTATGAAGGTTCAGATGACATGCCTGCACATATTAAAGCTTCGTTGATGGGAGCTTCCGTGCAAATTCCGATAGCAAATGGAAAATTGAATTTGGGTGTCTGGCAGGGCATCTATTTATGTGAACATCGTACTAATGCGTCTAGAAGGAATTTGGTGCTTTCTGCCTTCGGAATATAATTCGTTTTCATAACTTTATAAGATAAACCATAAACTATAAGAGATGACAACAGAAGAATCTATTCTAAACAAAATTCAAATTCTAATTACAAACCACTTTGATACTCCTGAAGAGGCCTTTAGTTTTTTTGATGCCGATAGTAGTGGAAAACTCAAAAAAAAGGAAATTGTAAAACTCTTGAAACAGGCAGAAATCAATGGTTTCATTAGAGGTTTAGTGGGCTCCAAACTAATTGAAGGCTATGACAAAAGCGATGATGAGGAAATCGACTGGCAAGAATTTAAAGCTGCGGTTGATAAAATAAAGGCCACTTAAATAAGATAAAGTCATAATGCAAAAAAATCCGATTCGTTAGAATCGGATTTTTTTAGTGAGATATGATATATTGAT
>CAZTLZ010000108.1:0-12166 GCA_964614665.1 uncultured Maribacter sp. | reverse complement strand
CCGTAGTTGCGAATTGTCATAAGGCACCTCAAAAAGAATTTTCTAAGGAATTGCTAACGGTAGCTGAGATTCATAAAAGTTTAGAAAATATGATTGAAAGTATTCGATCAACTAACAAAAAGGTACAGTTTGTATTTACGGTTTCACCTGTCAGACATTTGAAAGATGGGTTTGTAGAAAATCAAAGGAGCAAAGCACATCTGATAACGGCCGTTCATAATATAATTAACCCTCCCTCTTCTGGTGGGCTAAGGGAGGCTTACTTCCCGAGTTATGAAATCATGATGGATGAGCTGCGTGATTATCGTTTTTATGAAGCAGATATGATTCATCCAAATCAAGTAGCTATTGATCATATCTGGGAAAATTTTACACAGGTTTGGATTTCACCAGATTCACGTCCAATACTAGAAAGGGTGGATGGGGTTCAAAAAGGCTTGCGGCACCGACCATTTAATCCAAAATCCGAACAACATCAAACTTTTAAAAAATCCCTCAAGAAGAAAATTACGTATCTTCAAGAGGAGTATCCTCATATGAAATTCGGCGAATGAAGAAAATTTTAATCGCAATCATAATTGTTTTGGCAGGAATTTTAGTCTTCCGTTCCTGCTCCGAAGTCAAAACAGAAAAATCCATTCTTCAAGAGAATTCAATGCTCATACAACAGCAAATCTCTAAAGTCGGCAAACTCATTGTTACAGAAGGTCATTTCGCTGAGGTATACAACTATAAAGATTCACAAGAATTATTCGGTCCGCTGATAACTGCTGATAAAAGAGCTTTGGTGGTTGTTAACGCAGAGGTTACCGTGGGCTATGATTTAAGCGAAATCAATTTTGAATTGGATGAGACGAACCAAACGCTGTATATCAAAAGCATTCCTGAGCCGGAAATAAAGATCAACCCTGATTTTGAATATTACGATGTGACGGCAGATTATCTGAATCAATTTGATGCTTCCGATTACAATAAGATCAAAAAAAATGTCAATGCTGCTTTGATGAAGAAGGTGGAAGCCTCCACGCTTAAGAAAAATGCCAAAAACCGTCTCATCAGCGAACTATCTAAATTCTATGTGTTGACCAATTCAATGGAGTGGAAGCTGGTTTATGGGGAATTACTTATAGATGATTTTGAGGAACTTCAAATCATTGATTCGGTTTCAAAATTTCGCTCGCCCAAGTGATATACTGCTCCCAATCGTATTCGGTAACATCATGTTTTCCTTCACGAATATGATAAGCAACTGATTTATGAATAGGGGCGTGTACTTCAGGTATGTGGTTTGTTTTAATCCCTTCTTTGTCAAAAAGTGCAAATACTGAGGATGCATGGTAAGCGGAAAGAAACTCACCTTTTGGGTCGGCCCATCGATCACCTTGGGCACTAGCAACGTATAAAGGGGTTGGTGCTATCAAAGCTAATAATTGATGTTGATCAACAGCGAGGGACTCTTCGTTATTATTATAATTTTTAAAATTGCGGCAAAACCAATGTGGAAAACTGGTATTGATGACATTAATCGTTTCCCCAAACTTGCGTTTGGAGAGTGCTGCTCCTCCACAACCAGAATTATTACTAATAACTGCCGCAAATCTCTGATCACTTGCTCCGGCCCATAGAGCAGCCTTTCCTAAACGCGAATGACCGAATACTACCACTTTACTGGCTTCGATATCATTGTCTTGTTCAAAATAGTCTAGAGCCCTGCTATATCCAAAAGCCCAAACGGAGAGGCTACCCCATTCATTGTTGTCAGGTCTTTCCTGTCCTTTCTCATAAAAGAGTTGGTGCAGACCATCCATAAGGTCATTTTTATCAGGATCAATTTCCCCATAGTAGATGGTCGCCAATCCAAAGCCTCCTTCAATAATTTTATCAATCGCCCAGCGATGGGCACGTAGACCACGAGAAGCTTGTGTGAGTTGATGCTCGGTAATGTTCATTTCTTTACTATTCATTGCCCAGGCATCAGATATAATCACATTGGTATCTTCGGTGATGGAATGATTTCCAAAGAAATTATAGCCCAAGAAAAGGGGGGATGAAGAAGAATTTTTTGGGAGGTATATCAGAATGGTGAAGCTGATCGATTTTTCATTTTTTATGAGCGTAACTTTTACCTGTTTTCTTTTTGCTTTCCCATCCAAAGCATTTTCATTTTCTTCTAAGAGTTGAAAGGTCACATTATCCAAGTCACCTGGTACTTTTCCGTATACCTTATTTTCGAAGAATTGAAAAAGTTCAGGGCGTCGCTTTTGAATCCAGTCAGTGGCAGTAACAATTTTATTACCAGCAAAGTTGGTCAGCGGGTCGGGTATGATGAATTCAGGAACCTTGTTTTCTTCGTAATTGGTTTCAAATTGGGCAAATGACATAGAACAAACAAATAGAAGGATTAAAAAATGGAATATGGTTTTCATATGAACGAATTTGAGTTCATTTAAAATACTGATTTTCTATTAATTGAATGTTTGGTGTCAACGTAAAATTTTAAAAATTTATTTGAACTATTGTAAAGTGCATCTCCCATTATCAATTTGTTTTGATGATTGATCAAATTATAATGGACAAACAAAGCACATATGCAGCAGATCGGCCTGCCTAGGCAACAAAACTAGCGTTGACCAGTTTCAATCCGTCATCAATTAACTGACCGACTTTTGGGTTGTTCAGTTTAACATTATCCAAATGGGTTTCAATTTCTTGGGCAAACTCGATATCACCATTGCTTTTGGCAAGCTCATAGAGTTCTACGGATAGCAACCAATCCTCGGGGAATTCAGCACGAATTTGCTCGAACACTTTATGCCTAGAAATAGTAGTATTTGCGCCTTCCCGAAATTCTCGGACTTGTCGATAATAGTTTTCCAATTTTTGTCTTTCTGGTGATACTTCCACTTTAGTGGTTGATGAAGAAATTTCATGATCGATCAAATCAAAACTTTTCAAATCTGCAGGGCCGTTATAGGCAGAGATGATATGTTCGCCAACAGCCATACTGTATAATCGTTCATCAGATTTGAAAAGTACTTCGTTCTTTTGGGTTACCGTGCAATCTTGAAAGGTAATTAAAATGATTTCTCCTTTAATATTACGGGTTCCGGTAATGATTTCTCCAGATATTTTAATGTTACCTTCAAATTCCAGAGCAATCGTTTGTCCCTCGAAAATATTATATGCTTTTAGATCTCTTGGGCTCATATCCTCAATGGCCAAGTTGATTCCTTTTAATTTTCCCATTGGGGAGCCAAATCCGTCATAGTGATGTTCTGCACTGTGCCCGACCAATTCTTTTTCCCGATAGGATAGAGCCGTGGGTCCCGTGGTTTGAAAAAATACAGGTCTCCCTTCAAAATCTATCACTTGATTGAAATTTCCGGAGACTTGCAGTCCAGTATTTAATTCAATGGTTCCCAGTTCTTTGGAATCGATGAGCTTTTGAATACTACTCAATCCCCCTTTTCGAACCGCCATTGAGTTTGCAAATTCTTCCAAGACCTGACTAAGAAAGGCAAAATCTGGAGTCACAAAAAGCTGAGGTTGTGGTTTTGTTATATCGAAAGAAGTGTGCGCTGCCTCAATAGAATACGGTATTTTTTTTACTTCATCGGTCATGCACCAGGCACTTTCGCCAATTGAAGAAAGGAGTCCTGCGCCATATATCTTAGGGTTTTCGACCGTTCCAATTAGTCCGTATTCAACGGTCCACCAATGTAGGTTTCTGATGAGCGCAATTTCACTGGGTATGCCCATATTGTTTTGCAAATCTTCAATAAGCCTTTCTGCTTCGTCAATTTTGGCTTGAGGAGTTCCGGCGGCTTCCTTGATAATAGAAAGATGTCGCACGGCTTCGTAGAGTTCGAAATCTTTGGCACTTGAAATCGCTTTAGAGCCAATTTCACCAAAACGACGTAAATATTCTGCATATTCAGGATTCGCTATAATCGGGGCATGCCCAGCACCTTCATGAATGATATCTGGTGCGGGAGTATATTCGATATGTTCGAGTTGACGAATATCGGAAGCGATTACTAATACATTGTATGCTTGAAATTCCATAAATGCTGAAGGCGGTATAAAACCGTCTACAGCAACTGCGGCCCAACCGATTTCTTCAAGAATTCGGTTCATACCGTACATGTTTGGAATATGGTCTACTGATATGCCCGTTTTCTGCAACCCGTCAATATATGATTTATGGGCAACCGTACTTAGGTAATCTACATTCTTCCGCATTACATAACGCCAGACCGCTTGGTCTATGTCAGTGTATTCCTCATAGTCTTGAGGTTTTATAAATTGCTTCAGGTGCTCTGGTAGCTTATCTAAAATTGGATTGCTTTCGTACAACATACAGTTTTACGGTTTCCCCTCCATTTGGGAGGTCGAAACGACTAAAAAGCAGTTTCGAGTGAGAACATAAAGTTACGAAAATCGAAAGTGATATGAGTCTTGAAAGGTGTTAAGGGAAGACAAAAAAAACCGTCGGCCGGCCGGCCGACGGTCTGTATGTTTTAATTTGAAGCAACCATATTCGGCGGATATTGCGTCATTATCTCTGAAACAAATTCTTGAATTCGAGCTTCTTTCTTTTCAATATTCCTTGAGTTGCTTAATGTACCAACTCCTTTACCTTGCCAAATAAGTTCTTTCTTTTCGGCATCGATAAGGTCAATATATAATGATCCTTCTGTTCTAGTGCTTACAGAGTTTCCACCCCAGCCTGGTCCAAAACCACCCCAGTAGTATGGGCTCCATCCCCAGCCGAAGCCGCCGCCCCAATAATTGTTGTATACGTCTACTTGTTCACGCTCTTTAGTGAAAATGCTGACCAGAATATCAGGAGAATCTGATTTCACGAAACCTCTTGAACCCATTTCAGTTTCAATGGCCTTTAAAATTCGTTTTTTGTCCAAATCGGAAATTTGGGCTTTATCAATACCTGTTTTGTAAAAAGCATACGATTTATACGAATTGAAGTTGGCTTCTTTATCATAGTCGGATAGCACTCGAACAGATGTGCACGAGCTTAAAAACAGTACCACTAGCAATGGCAGTGTGAGAATTTTAATCTTTTTCATAGTAAATCTATTTTGGAATTCGTCAAGTTTTTTCTGCATAATAAATCTCAAAAACCGTGCCGAAACTATTGTTCTATCCTTGCGTATTCGTTTTGGTATTATAGCCGTAAGGGCAATGTCTACAACCACTTTCACAGCAATAGCCTCTTTTTAGATGATATTGCTTTGTAAAAACACGATATCCCTCTTCTGACCAATAAAAATCCCCTTCTTCAATAGGAATAATTTCTTTCATGTTGTTTTTATTGCTACAAATAGGAGGTTTAAAATTAACCTAATTATTGTTAATAATGGACTGATTATCATGCATGAAGGTCTATTTTATGGTATAAAGTGGTCTTTTGACGAATAAATACAATTGTTGGCAACATATTTGAGTTATGAGATGAATGACAATGGATAACAATTATATTTGTTATAGGTCGTTTTAATACGGTTATATGATTTTAGTTTTTAAACATTTTTTCTACAAAAACTACGTAGGCCTTTCCGTCTGGCCATTTATTATTCTTAAGAATGATGCTCTTAAAGAAGATAGTACGCTTATCAACCATGAGAAAATACACCTGAAGCAGCAGTTGGAATTGTTGATACTCCCATTCTATGTAGTTTACATCACTGAATGGTTAGTACGAAGTCTTTTTTGCCTTAGTTTCTATAGAGGATATCAAAGTATCAGTTTCGAACAAGAGGCTTATGCCAACGAGCATAATTTGAATTACCCCAACGAACGAAAGCCTTTCAGCTTTATAAAGTACCTTTGAGGTCTTTAAGCCCTTAAAGTGAATACTCAGAATCAACTCATAAATCTTCCTGTTTTACAAGAAAAGAAGGTGTCGCTTATCATTAAGCGTGAGGATTTGATTCATCCTTTAATTTCAGGGAATAAATTTCGTAAACTGAAGTACAACCTCCTTGAGGCCAGGAAAGGAGGTTTTGATACTTTGTTGACCTATGGGGGCGCCTATTCTAATCATATTGCTGCGACCGCTTATGCAGGGAAAGAATCCGGGTTTAAAACTATTGGGGTCATTCGAGGCCAAGAGCTTGAAGACAAATGGTCCGAAAACCCAACCTTGAAATTGGCCCATGAACATGGAATGCGGTTTCACTTTGTCACGAGGAGCGCCTATCGAGAGAAGGGTAATCCCAAAGAAATTGAAAAACATTACGAACAATTTGGTCCATTTTACATGTTGCCGGAAGGAGGCTCGAATGCTTTCGCGGTAAAGGGTTGCGAAGAAATACTGGGCGAAGAGGAGGCCGATTTTGATACCATATGTGTTTCGGTCGGTACTGGTGGCACCATTGCAGGAATAAGCAATGGGGCAAATTCAAAACAACGTGTTTTGGGTTTCCCTGCTTTGAGAGGAGATTTTTTAAAGGAAGATATTCGTAAATTTGCCCACAAGAGAAATTGGGAATTACCGGCTGACTATCATTTTGGGGGATATGCAAAAGTGACACAAGAGCTTATCCATTTTATTAATGATTTCAAACAGCAGACCAATATTCCGTTAGACCCGATTTATACAGGGAAGATGTTGTTCGGAATTTTGGATATGGTCAAAAAAGACCAATTTCAACCAAACACCAAGATTCTTGCTGTTCATACGGGCGGCCTTCAGAGTATTGGTGGGATGAACATGAAATTGAAAAAGAAAAATTTACCACTAATTGAAATATGATAAAACGACTGGCTTTAGGAGCTCTTTTAGGTACTTTTTTATTTGGATGTAAAGTCAAACAGCGTGTCACATACAGTAAGGGTAATCATAAAACGGTTTCCACTCCAAAAAAGACTGCCGAAGAGAATGAAGCTGATGACGGGCTCTACGTACTTCCAGAGGATACCGGCAAATTTGTACGTTTTGAAATAGGTTCTATTACAGAATATGTGCAGACATTTTCTGAAATTGCCCAATTGGAGATGAAGGCGTATGGTATACCAGCGAGTATAACGTTGGCTCAAGGACTATTGGAAAGCGGTTTCGGCAAAGGTGAGCTCGCTCTGAAAACGAATAATCATTTCGGAATAAAATGTCATACCGGTTGGCAGGGTGATTATGATTTTCATGATGATGATGAAAAAGGCGAGTGCTTTCGAAAATATAATCATCCCATGTATTCGTATCGGGATCACAGCCTATTCCTAAAAAACCGTTCACGATATGCCTCGTTGTTTAATTTGAGAAAAGATGATTATAAAAAGTGGGCCCATGGCCTTAAAAAGGCAGGCTACGCAACTGATAAAAGATACCCGAATAAATTGATCAGCCTCATAGAAAGTCACGACCTCTTCAGGTTCGATAGATTGGTCATGGGCGCTGAATACGGTCGAAGAGAGAAGGAAAAAGAGGTTGCAAACACCGTGTCAATTGACCGGCATGTGGTAAAAGAAGGGGATACCCTTTACTCAATTTCAAGAAAGTATGCCGTTTCGGTAGATGAACTCAAACGCTGGAATTATCTCTACGATAATTCAATCAAAGTGGGTCAAAAACTTACTGTTAAGACTAAAGCCTACAACTAGTTGAAGCCAAGTTCAAAGAGATAATCCTATGAAAAACTATAGATCTCATTGTTTGTTTTTGATTCTCATATGCTTTTCATTAAATGCAATAGTTCTATCGGGTCAACCCAAAATCAGCCTATCCTTTGATGATGGGATAATCGTTGATAGACCTGGGTACCTTCTAAAGGAGTGGAATGAATTGTTATTGAACAAGTTGCAAGAAAATAATGTTCAGTCTATTTTGTTTGTGGCGGGATATAATAAATTTCATAAAAAAGGGAAGTATGTGCTACAAAGCTGGAATGACCAAGGGCACTTGATTGCTAACCATACTATAAACCATCCAAACTATAATAGTCAAGAATGGACTTCGGAAAGATTCATTGGAGAGTTGCTTTCAAACGACAGTTTGATAAAGGACTATTCCAACTACGTGAAATTCTTCAGGTTTCCTTACCTAAAAGAAGGAAATACGGTAGAGAAAGTTGAATCATTTAGATCTTTCATGAAAGACCAAGGATATAGGAATGGCTATGTTACCATAGATGCTTCGGATTGGTATATCGATAATAGATTGGTAGAACGATTAAAGGAGAACCCCAAAGCCGATTTGACCGATTTTAAGAATTTCTACCTAGAACATATTTGGGAAAGAGCACAATTCTATGAAAAACTCTCTTTCGAATTGAATAATAGGCATATCAACCATACCTTGCTTCTTCATCATAATTTGACCGCTGCTCTTTTCGTAGATGACTTGATTAAAATGTTTAGGGACAAAGGATGGGAACTTGTTTCGGCAAAAGAGGCTTATGCTGACCCTATTTACAAAGTGACCCCGAATTATGTAGGTGAAAGTCTGATTTATGCCCTAGCTAAGGACTCCGGGAATTACGAGGACCTACTAAGATACCCAGCGGAGGACAGCAGATATGAAAAGAAAAGGATGAACGTCTTAGGCCTATAAATAAAAAAGTTAACTAATGATCTACCAACGAAGCAGCGCCCTTTTTCAAGAGGCTAAAAAATATATTCCTGGCGGAGTGAACTCACCTGTTCGTGCCTTTAAAGCAGTAGGTGGTGACCCGATTTTTGTAAAAGAAGCCAAGGGAGCGTATCTCTATGATGAAGATGGAAATCGATTGATCGATTATATCGCTTCTTGGGGCCCCTTGATTTTGGGTCATGCCTATGAGCCTGTTATCAATGCCGTAATTGAAAAAGCGAAAAAAGGTACATCCTTCGGAATGCCCACCGAAATTGAAACAGAATTGGCGAAGTTGGCTGTTTCTATGGTGCCGAATATAGATAAAATCCGTTTTGTGAACAGTGGTACCGAAGCCTGTATGAGTGCGGTTCGTTTGGCGAGAGGATATACTGGCAAGGATAAAATAATCAAATTCGCTGGTTGCTACCACGGTCATTCTGATTCCTTTTTGATTCAAGCGGGTAGTGGAGCGGTTACTTTTGGAAGTCCTAATAGTCCTGGGGTGACTCAGGGCACTGCAAAGGACACTTTATTAGCCGACTACAATGATTTGGAGGGAGTTAAAAAACTGGTGGAAGCCAACAGAGGGGAAATTGCCGCCATTATCATAGAACCCGTCGCTGGAAATATGGGTTGCATCATTCCTACGAATGAATTTATCCAAGGATTACGTGATATATGTAACCAAGAAGGCATACTCTTATTGTTTGATGAGGTGATGACGGGATTTCGTTTAGGAAAGGGAGGTGCACAGGAAGTTCTAGGTGTTAATGCCGATATCGTCATGTTCGGAAAGGTCATTGGAGGAGGGCTGCCTGTTGGGGCTTTTGCCGCAAGGGCCGAAATTATGAGTCATTTGGCCCCGGATGGACCTGTGTATCAGGCAGGAACATTAAGTGGAAACCCTTTGGCAATGAGTGCTGGGTTGGCGATGCTTACAGAATTAAACGATCAACCTGAAGTTTTTGAAAGTTTGGCTGATAAGGCCGAGCATTTGCATGAAGGTTTTGATAACGTCATGCGAGAAAAAGGCATCCCTTATCAAATCAACCGTTTCGGCAGCATGATTTCATTGCATTTTACGGATGAACCCGTTGTTGATTTCAAGTCATCTGCGAAAGGAAACAATGCTACTTTTAAAAAATACTTTCATGGGATGCTTGAAAAGGGAATTTACCTTCCACCCAGTGCATTTGAAAGCTACTTCTTGAACGATGCTTTGAGCTATGCTGATTTGGATGAGACTATAGCCGCTCTTGACTCCATTTTTTAATTCGTTGAATTGAAAAGTATATGTTACTTTTCTAAGGTTTTGAATATCGCGTTGGTAATCTTTATGAATGGCGGTTAAAGAATTACAATAGTGGTGCGGAGATTTTCAAGCCTAACTTTTCCATCTTTTATGTCGATTGATACTAACTTAAGGAACTCTGAGACTTTTTAGTCCTAATTTCACCCTACTGAATTCAAACAGTTATTAGTATATCATCTTGAAGAACACTAAGACTTCGTTTGCAGTATTTTGCGCTAGTTTTTGATATATGCATCAATAAACTTTGATGCTTTTTGAGATTTCCTCTTTTGAATACCATTTTTGTTGTAAAAACTCACTTTAAAATTATTTTCTTCGATTTCCAACATGGCCCAGTTGTGCTGATCATCACATGGAATTCCAAGGCCCCAATAATTTATCTGCATGCCGGATGAAATCAATTGAACGGGTGTAGTCACGTTGAGGTTTTGAATTTTTTTAGGCTTCAAAAATTTGTTTTTATGAATGTCTCCGCCAAGAAAAATTATGTTATCGACACCCTTGATCATATCACATAACTTTTTTAGTTGACTAGGGTATTTTGTCCAATTTTCACTTCCTTCAGTTAAGGTTAGTCCACCACAGAGGATGGTGTATTTTAAGCTATGGTTCAGTTTATTTTGTATAAATGAAAACTGTTCATCACTAAGTAATTTGCTGTGTTTTCCTTTTTCCTCTGCATCTGTTCGATTGTCAATAAAAATAATACGTGCAAGTGGTGTGTCCAAATGATAATATATATGGGGAAGATTCGTTGAACAATCTAAGTATTTATGAAATAACTCATGAGATACCATCTTTTTTTCTTTACAAACAATAGCTCCTTTGGCATTATTCCAAGCAAAGTCATGATCATCCCAAATAGCGAAAAAACCATTCTTCAATTTCATCTTTTCCACTAAATTTTTGAATTCAGGAACCCGTGTGAATTGATTTAAATATTTTTCCGTCATAACTTCTTTGAACTTGTCTACGGTATAGTTCTTAGGTGAGCCAATAGGTTCCTTGCTGAATGGCGCGACGCCATAATCCATATAGATATTATCACCTAGTAAAAACAGATAGTCCGGATCTTGATTTGAAATTTGTTTCCATTCAGGTTGGTCGTTGAAGGCTTCATATCTTGTACATGAGGTAAAAATTATTTTCATCGATTTAATGTTTTTAAATTCAATTACTTATAGCCACCCTAGGTTTATTTTCTATTGAGTTATCTTAATTTTAATTACAGATTAAGCTGTTATTTTCTTTCTTGCTTATCCACTGACACTAATTGTTTGTTATAGGCTTCAATTCTCGCGTTGGCGGCATTGTCCACAAACAAAATAATCGCCATCATCGCAATGGTAGTCGTACAGATTGCCCGCCAAATAGGTTTGTCAATAAAAATAATTAATAATGCGGCGACAATAATAATGAGTGGAATGATTTTGAAAACTATGGTCTTATATTCTCCCATTGACTTCTCGGTTCTGGTTATTTCTGATTTCACAAAAGCTGAAGCATCACTATCATAGGCAGTTCTAAAGGCCGTAATTCTTGATTTATTGGTAAAAAATATTCCAAGTCCTATGGCCAAGAGTAAAATACCGGCTACCAACAAGGGGAATACGAATGCCTTTGCGATGTCGGTTTTTCCTAATTGCCAAAACCCAATGGTTGCCAACACAAACATAATTCCAAAAAGGATGAAAAATCTCGATGAAAAAACTTCATCTTTTGCCCATTCAGTAGCTATTTTTAATATTTCCATGTCTCTATATTTGAAGATTTTTATGTTAGCATTTCAGCTAAAGTTAGTATATAATACGATACTAAAATCACTGCCTTTTATTAAGTTATACCTGAATATTTAATCACACTATTAATCATATTCGTTAAAATCATTATATAACCACCCAAAAGGGCCATATAACTGGTTTTATCAAATTTAAGGGGACTCTTGACCTGAAAAGTCGAGCTAAGGTATGATTCATATTCAAAACCATTATTACTGAAACATTATACCACAAAAAAAGGGCCGCACTCTGAAGTGCGGCCCTTTCTAACCAACCAACCTACAACTATTTTTGTTTGCTTTTTTCTCTGTCCATGCCTCTGTGGCCTTTTCCTCTTCTTTCCATGCCGTGCCTGCCTCTTCGATGCTGCATCTTTTCCCATTTTGAGTATTGTTCATCCGAAAGGATTTTCTTCATTTCTGCCTTTTGGGCGATCTGATGATCAAGATGCGCATTGGTCATAGCATAACGCTCCTCTGAAGTAGG
>CAZTLZ010000107.1:0-12264 GCA_964614665.1 uncultured Maribacter sp. | reverse complement strand
TAAAATGGAAACGTTTGGTCATTCTTAAGAAAAATATCAGCAATCATAAAGATAACTGTATTTGTGAAACATACACTAGTTTAATCTCAAAAACAAAAAGCCCCTCCAATATAATTGGAGGGGCTTTATATTCTATTGATTGGTTATTCTATATCTTTTTGAAAATCAATTGTCCTTCATCATTGAAATTATCAATGTCCAAATCCGCGGCATCAACAGTCATCGTATCACCACTGATAGTAACGTCAACCATAACCGTTTGACCATTTTCATCGATAGTAGTTAAAACCGAGCCATCATAGGTATAGGTACTCATTTCAGAATCCGATTCTGTTGGGCATGGAACATCCAAGCCCGTTGGAGTGGCGTTTATCGAAAGATAGTCCGCCGAATTTGTAGCAGTAACGGTTAAATCAGCCTTAAAATTGAAGGTCAAGATGAAGCAATCCCTCTCCGTTAGGAAATCCAGGATTTGTTTTCCAAATTTTGCATTATCACTTGCTGTCGCGTCATTGATTTGCAACTCGGTCATTTGCCAGTTGCCTACAATGGCGTTTTGATCTGCTTGAGTTTCATTGTTGTCATCACCCTTGGAACATGAAAGAATCAAAACTGAAATTAAAAGGAACACTAATGTATTACGTTTCATTGGTATCTATTTTAGGTTATATCGATATCCAAAAAACGCAGATTTGAACTATATATTTCAATACGTTGATTTTTTAACTACAGAACAAACCGATATGTCGCCTTTATCAAAAAAGTATTATCGTGCTTTTGATTCAAAATTTGCCCATCAAGACTACGACCTAGGGAGTTCATAGGATCTCCGAGTCCCTCAACTCCTTGTGACCAAACCAAAAAGATTTCAGAACCGGGAATATACTCCCAACGCATTACAAGATTGGATCTGAACTGCACAAAAGCAAAGTCTGGGTCTCCAATTTCATAGTCAACAACACCATCTACATTTTCATCAATTTGATATGGGCTTAGGATATCTGGTCTAGAAATCTGATTGGTATTGAAAAGTGTGACCCTTTCATTTAAGTTTTGAGCAGTTGGATCATTAACATAGTTGAAATCATTATACAATCCCCTAGAAATGAAGGGTTGCCCATAAAACTGTATAGACAGATTTGGATTGACGCTATAATTCAATCGAATTGATGTAGAAAAAGTCTTTTGATCAATATTGCCCATTATATATCGTGGGGTACCATTAAAATCAGTTTCCGTCACATACTGTGTCTTGTTTGGATTCTCTTCATATTCAATTTCGGTGGAGAGGCTAAAAGCATCAAAAGGTTGGTATCTAAAACGAAGTACATAGCGCAATAGCGAAAAATTATCTTGTTTCATTTGACTATTGACGTAGCCTAATGTGGCACTCAGCTTTTTTCGCTGATCGGTCCCCACGAAAACGAAGCCAAAATTTTCTTCAGACCAACGCCATCTAGGACCACCCCTGAGTACCGTATTGGAGAATATTCTAGGCTTGTGTGCTCCCCCAGCCTCAATGAACCAATTATTTTTGAAATTCATAAAACCACCTAATTCATATTGAATTCGATTATAGTTACCATCAAAATCATAGGCCGAGGTCAATTCAAAACCAACTTTCGCCCTTCTATATAAGTTTGTAGGTTTTAAAAACAGTCGCTCTATTTCGGCAAATTGTCTAATATCATCCGCTTGACGTAAAAACCCCACTTCATTGAGCTCTAACTCAGGTGACTTCCAATTGATTCCTCCATTGTAACGCCAATTACCTCCCCCTGCCTTTCCGGCCTCAAGTCTTCCTCCCGTTCCAGTCAGGGAAGTTCGATTGGGATCTACCGCGACATGACCGGCATCAACTCTTTGAAATAAATGTGTAATTGCATTCTGTGTGCTTGTTATTGCCTCTTGGCTGCCAGTAACATGACTAGTCACAAAATTACCTTGAACATAATAGTTTCTGTTCCTCCAATTATGCCTAAAATCAATTCCGCCGGTATAGGCAGATTTTCTTAAAAAATCAAGACTGGGCTCCAGCCTTCTATTTGTTGCTGTCAATATTCCTCCAATAAAAGAATTACGATTATTGAAATCCTTTTGTACTCTACCCACTAAATAATTTGTCAAAGGTTCTACCAATTCTTTTCTTCTTGCTCCACCGTTATCGATTTCTGCATACATATTACCCGTCACACTTTCCAGTAATCCAATGGACCATCCATTCTTTGTTTTTCCAGAAAACTTCGCGGCTCCCAAAATGGTAGTATTATTTGGTTCATTTGCAAACTCTCCCGCGTCCAAATTTGCAGACCCTTGTGGACTACGCCCAATCCTTCTGCTATAAAAAACATTGTCATTGCGGCCAGCGAATTGGTAATCAAATATGTTCTTATTCTCTACAAAAAAGGGACGGCGCTCTTCAAAGAAAATCTGAAACCCGTCTAAAGCAATAGCCCCGGGGTCTGCCTCTACTTGACCAAAATCCGGGTTAACCGTTAAATCAAGTGTTAGGTCATTGGTGATTCCTATTTTGGCATCAAGCCCACCATTCAAAAGGTAATCACTTCCATCTTTAAAAGGATTATCGTCAACCTTGGGGTAGCTATCATATTGATTAACAACAAATGGTTGAATCTCTAATTGTTTCTGAGGTTGAATATCGATCAAACCCCTAAGAATTCCGAACTCACTGACCCAACCAGGGGTATCTTGCGGAATTCTTTGCCAAACGGACCGTTCTTCCTTAATGAAAAGCCTTCTCATCATCTGAAGCCCCCAAATCTGTTCCTTATCGTTCCCGAACTTCAATTGGCTAAAAGGAATTTTCATCTCGGCCGTCCACCCTTCCTCATCAATATTTGTAGCCGTGTACCAAATCGGGTTCCAACTTTCATCGAAATCCTCGCCGTTTTGCGAAATAAACTCATCTCCCTTTACTCCGGCCACAGTAACCGTAAATGAAAAAGCGGTACGCTTGTCATTATAACTGTCGATATGTATTTCCGCGTAGTCTCCAGCAAAACCATCACGACGCGATAATCGTTTTTCAATCTTTGCGGGATCAGGGTCATAAAACCGTATGCCTACATATAGATTTTTGGCATCATAAACGATCTTGAACTTTGACTGATAGGTAGGCGGAGTATTCTCGTCAGGTCTTAATTCAATGAAATCTCCGGCCCATTCTGAATTGTTCCACCCTTCATCATCAAGAAGACCGTTAATTTCGGGTGCGTTTGAATCTGCCACTCGATTAGTGACATAAGTACGCTTTGGTACTACGGTAACAGAATCTTGTGCAAAAAAGAAATTTGATATCACAAGAAAGAGAGAAATCGTGAAGGTTGGATTTCGCATAATTGGGAGGCGGTTGTTTTAGTTTAGTAGAAAAACACTAAAATAATTAGGCTATAACGGATTGTGCTAATTTTAGACTTTATTTAACAGCAAAAGCGTCGATAAAAGTTCAACTAAACCCTAAAATTAACCTGAGAATCCGACTCCGAAAAAAATTAAAAAATAATCAGAAAATGACATTTGTATTTCAAGTTAATAATTGTACATTTGCACCCCCTTTATAGGGATTGAAGTGTTTAATAGATAAATAAAGTGTCGTGGATACATTAAGTTATAAAACTGTTTCGGCCAATAGAAAGACTGTAGACAAGCAGTGGTTACTGATTGATGCTGAGGGTCAAACATTGGGTCGTCTTGCTTCCAAGGTAGCTAAATTACTGAGAGGTAAGCATAAACCAAATTTCACCCCACATGTAGACTGTGGAGATAATGTGGTTATTATCAACGCCGAGAAAATCGTTCTTTCCGGAAATAAATGGGACAGCAAAACGTATCAACGCTACACCGGTTACCCTGGGGGTCAACGTGAAACTTCAGTAAAGGAATTGCTTGCCAAGAATCCTGGTCGTATTGTAGAAAGGGCCGTGAAAGGTATGCTTCCAAAAACGAGATTGGGTGCTGATATGTTCAGAAACCTAAAAGTATATGTTGGATCAGAACATGGGCAAGAAGCTCAAAAACCAACGGCAATCAACTTAAACGACATCAAGTAATGGATACGATTCATAAAATAGGAAGAAGAAAAACCGCTGTAGCTCGTGTTTATGTTTCCAAAGGAAAAGGAAATATTACCATCAATCAGCGTGACTTGAATGAATATTTTCCTACTGCTACATTGCAGTATAAGGTAAAACAACCATTTGCTCTTACCGATACCGAAGGTAATTACGATGTTAAGGTCAATGTATATGGAGGTGGAATCACTGGTCAGGCCGAAGCGGTTCGTTTGGCACTGTCAAGGGTAATGTGTGAGATCGATGAGGAGAATAGATTGGCTTTGAAACCAGAAGGTTTGTTGACAAGAGACCCGAGAATGGTGGAACGTAAGAAATTTGGTCAGAAGAAAGCCCGTAAGAAATTCCAGTTCTCTAAACGTTAATTTTCATGCTGAATTCAATTCAGCATATGATTATATTTAATTCAGGTGTTGAAATAAATTCAACACCTATAAACCAGTTCATTGAAAATCCCTGCTTTGTTAGGGAAAATTAAAAATTCTGACCTTCGAGATTCGAAGGCAGAGTACAATTAGTTTAGCATCTAAATGTTGAAGGCTCCACTTTTTCAAGGTGGTACCACTTTGACATTGCTAATTCAAAAGAACGTAAACTAAGAAAAATGGCGAAAGTCGAAGTAAAACAATTATTGGAAGCAGGTGTGCATTTTGGACACCTAACAAGAAAGTGGAATCCGAACATGGCTCCTTACATCTACATGGAGCGTAATGGAATTCACGTTATCAATCTTTACAAAACGGTTGCAAAATTGGATGAGGCAAATGAAGCCCTTACCAAAATTGCAGCTTCTGGTCGAAAAATTCTTTTCGTAGCCACCAAGAAACAAGCTAAAGACATTGTTGCAGAAAAAGTAGCCAATGTGAATATGCCTTATATAACCGAAAGATGGCCAGGTGGTATGTTGACCAACTTTGTGACGATTCGTAAGGCCGTAAAGAAAATGGCAGCCATAGATCGCATGAAAAAAGACGGTACTTTTTTGACCTTGTCTAAAAAAGAACGTTTACAAGTTGATCGTCTACGTGCCAAATTGGACAAGAACCTTGGTTCAATTTCAGAAATGACACGTTTACCAGGTGCTCTTTTCGTTGTTGATACGATGCGCGAACATATTGCAGTTAAGGAAGCCCAGAAGTTGAACATCCCTATTTTTGCGATGGTCGACACCAATTCAGACCCAAGGGCCATAGACTATGTAGTACCATCTAATGACGATGCCTCTAAGTCGATAGAAATCATAATGACTCAAATTACCGACGCTATTGCGGAAGGTTTGGCAGAACGTAAATTAGAAAAACAAGGAGAGAAGGAAGGCAAAGAAGAAGCTAAGACAGAAACTCCAAAAGCTGAAACTAAAGCGGAGGCTCCGAAGGTAGAAGCCAAAGCTGAAGCTGCAGTGAAAGAAGCTCCTGTAAAAGAAGAGCCTGCGAAAGAAGAAACTCCAGAAAAGGAGGAGGCTAAGAAAGAGGCTGCTCCTAAGAAAGCAGCAAAAGCTTCTAAAGGTGATGATCTAACCAAAATTGAGGGAGTAGGTCCTAAGGCTGCAGAAGCATTAGCAAACGCCGGACTTGAAACTTTTGCGAAAGTTTCTAAAGCCAAGGCAGACAAAATGAAGGAAATCTTAACAGAAGCTAGTTCTAGATTAGCTCATTTGGATACTGGCTCATGGGCAAAACAAGCTAAAATGGCTGCCGATGAAAAGTGGGATGACCTAAAAGCTTGGCAAGATAGTGTTAAAGGTGGAGTTGAATAAATTCCAAAAAACAACAGAAAACTAAAATAGATTCCCGCTCCTATCTGCAGACAGGAAGGTAAGCGAGAATGACAATAAAAATTATAATTATGGCAAAAATTACCGCCGCAGACGTAAATAAACTAAGAAAGACCACAGGTGCAGGAATGATGGACTGCAAAAATGCTTTGGTTGAAGCTGATGGAGATTTCGATAAAGCAATCGAAATCCTTCGGAAAAAAGGTCAAAAAGTAGCTGCCAAAAGAGCTGACAGAGATTCATCTGAAGGTGCGGCCATTGCAAAAGTTACTACTGATAATACTTCAGGGGTTGTTATCTCCTTGAACTGTGAAACTGATTTTGTTGCTAAAAATGATAGTTTCGTTGCACTTGCGAACGAAATGGCCGATCTCGCATTGGGCTTTGATAATAAAGATGCTTTTCTAGCAGCAGATTTCAACGGAATTTCTGTTCAAGAAAAACTTACTGAGCAAACCGGTGTTATTGGTGAGAAAATCGAAATCGGAGGATTTGAGCGATTAAACGCCCCATTTGTTGGAAGCTACATTCATGCTGGCAATAAGATTGCCACCTTAGTAGGACTTTCAGCTAGTGTTGATGGTGTTGCTGTTGCAGCCAAAGATGTTGCTATGCAAGCCGCTGCGATGAACCCAGTTGCCTTGAACGAAGACGGTGTTGATCAATCCGTAATAGATAAGGAAATCGAAATCGCAAAGGACCAATTGCGTCAGGAAGGTAAGCCTGAGGCGATGCTTGATAATATCGCAAAGGGTAAATTGAAACGTTTCTTCAAGGATAACACCTTGGTTAATCAAGCGTTCATCAAAGACAGTAAACAAAGTGTTGCCCAATATGTACATTCAGTAGATTCTTCTTTGGAAGTCACTGATTTCAAAAGGGTAGCCTTAGGGTAAAGTAACATCAAACTAACTCAAAAAGAAGACCGCCTTGACATAGTTAGGGCGGTTCTTTTATATACAAATAGGTTCTTCTAATTAGCCCTGATGATAATGTCGCCATTAAAGGTCTTAAAAAGCATCTCAGGACCACCACCATTAATGGTTCCGTTTACCCATTGTTCTATTTTGACTTTATAGCTTCCGCCGGAAGTATTCTTGTCCACAACAGGTTTTTGCTTATCGACCTCCATTTCAAAATCGGTAAAGATATCTCCCATTTCAGATTTGAGTTTTAAATCGGCTTTAGTCGAACTCGGAAAACTAACTTCTAAATCTCCATTCATGCTGCTGAATGCCATACTAGCATCATTAGTGACAGAAAGAAAGTCTACCTTAATATCCCCGTTGACCGTATCAGCGGAAGCAGAACCATGAACATCTTCCACGGTAATCTCTCCATTGACATTACTTATTTCCAACTCGCCTTTGACACCTTTCACACTAATATTCCCTTTGTTGACAGTACTCAATTTCAATGAAAAATTTGACGGGACTTTAATTTCTAGATTGGTTGTCCTGTTCCATTGCTCATTTATAATTTGTACGGTATTGTTTTTTTCCTCAGCACTTATTTTCATAGAGCTATTTTGAATACGCTTTAAACCGCTTTTTTCATTTTTATCTTTATAATGCTCCTTTCTATTTCCAAAGGATGCCTTTACAGTTACTTCATTGCCCTCGTATGCCAATACATCTATTGAACCGGACAACTGCTCTACAATCAACTTACCAGGATTGCTAGGGTTACTTAATGGCACGGAAAACAGTTCAACACTTTCTTCTTGAGCAACTACCATTAGAGGCAACATGAATATCCCTATTAACTGTACTACTATTTTTTTCATGATGTTATATTTTAAATTTTATTCTATTTATATTTTTTTGATGATGACATCGCCGTTCAAAGTCTCAAAATCGAAAGACAGACCTCCCTTGCCAATTTGAACTACGGGTTTTGATTCATATCTATACTTCGTATTCTTCTTGCCTGACTCGTCTTTTGTTGTTCTCGCAAATTGCTTGACAACATCAAAGTCAGTAAAAAGTTCGCCATTCATACTTTTAAAAGCGACGTCTGCCGACAACCCTTTTTTATAGGTAATATTAATATCCCCGTTTAGGGAATAGTAGGTAGATGCCAGCGTCGGATTATTAGCATAAGAAATACCGACCTCTCCATTGATACAATGTACTTTGGTTTGCCCGGTAATATTTGAAAGTTCGATTCCTCCATTGATATTATTGGCTTCGATATAACTTCCGCGGGTATTCTTTACAACAATCTCGCCGTTATTGATCGCACCTACTTTCAGCTTGTTGGTCTTGGGCATTTTAACCTTGATATTCAAAGTATGTTCATAAGGACGTTCTTCCCAACGGTTACAATCGATATTTGTGAATCGCCCATCTTTATAATGCATATTCGGTATACCAGGATAGACAATTATTTTATTTCCCTGATTGATGACCTTTATATCGATTTCATTTTTGCCAAGTTCAAGATTAGTGCTGTTAGATGCGCTAATAATCTTCTCAACCGTTACCAGAACAGTAGCACCATCATAACCTTCGACTGCAATAGAACCACTTAAATTTTGAACTTCAAGCATCTTATCATCACCTGAATCTTCATACGACAACTCTTTCTTAATAACTTCATTGAACTCTTTCCGTTGTGCATTTGCACATTGTACCGCAAAAACTCCCGCTGTTACGATACATAGTAATACTCTTTTCATTTGATTATGATTATGATTATTAGGTACCGAAACTCGCAAAACTTCGTGACAGTACATATTGATGAATAAACTCCCCCAAACGGGCATTCTGATTATATTATAGACTTGATCGTTGTTTCTAGTTTTTGTTTTACGGATGTATCCAATTCTTTTGTACGCATCAAAGTCTTGAACGGCTCTATCGATTTCTTTTCTTGAAGCGCCACCATAAGGTTCGCCAAGGTCACCTGAACTATCGGTGAATCTTGTTTTACAATAGATTGAACCAAGCCTTCACGTACCGTGGGTTTATCAAGGTAACTTGTCAGTGATTCAATAGCAGCCAACCTCACATTTACATTCGTGTCATTGTTCAACGTTTGAAGTAAAGCACTTATCACCTTATCGTCTACTTTCTGAATTTTATTTGCCTGGTTAATTCCTTGCAATCGCTCATTTGCCGAAGGCTGCTTCAATAGCGTTAAAACCAATTGTTCTCTGACATTCTCAGTTTCCGGATTGCGAACGACCGTTGTTTCAACTGAAGCGTTCGTAGTATCGGTTTTTAAGAAATACCCAAGGCCCAAACCCATAACCAATAGTAATATTCCGTATGCCATTTGCGGTTTCCATAAGATTTCAGCTATAGTTGACAACCAACTTCTAGATCCATTATCTGCGTTTTGCGTTTTTTCGATTTCACTATGAAGCATATCAAAAAAATGTTGATCCATTTTTTCAGAGGGTTCTGGAACGGAACCTCTATCCAATTCCTCCCAGGTTCCCTTGAGTTCTTCAAACTGCTTTTGAAATTCCGGATGGGCATTAAGAAATGCTTCAAATTCTTTTCTTGCATCTTCCTCTAAACCGTCGGACAGATACTCCATCATCCATTTGTCAAACTTTTGCTGTTCCATAATTTATTTTGTTTCCAACTGTAGAAAAATAGTTCTTAAATCATTCAATGCACGATGAGCTTTCACTTTGGCCGCCCCCTCACTACAACCAAGCACTTCTCCTATTTCACTGAATTTCATTCCTTTATATTTGCTTAAAATCAAAACTTCTCTTTTTTCAGTGGGTAATTGCTGCATGGCCCGACTCAACTGGGTGACCTCATCTCGCTTGTCCATATTCACATTTAAATCCGATTCATCTTCCAACTTATACGCCACTGTTGAAAGTTCTGCCTGATAAGCCTCCTTCTTATGTTTCTTATAATGATCATAATTGACGTTTCTTGCAGTTCTAAACATCCAAGCGGCAAATGAACCTTCACCCGTAAATGTGTGTTTGTACTTTAGCATCCGAACAAAAACATTCTGCACTAAATCTTCACTGACGGCTGCATTGCTGTTCATGTTGTAAAAAAATCCGAACAATCTTTTCTTATGGCGCTCGTACAACAGACCTAATTTATCAAGGTCTCCTGCTTTTACTTTTAGCATTAATGCGTTGTCGGTCAGTTGGTGCATTCTTGTTACTAGTTCTTCAAAAGGGTAAACTGAAGGTTTTGCAAAAGGTTACAAAAAAATTTAATTTTCTTTAAGGTAATTCTTTTGCATAGAAGAAGTGCTACCAAAAAAGATAGCACGTTATATCAAAACTAAAAATTGAGCTAAGATGGTTGACTAGAATTCTATTCTATAATTGATAAAAGGAATCAATTCCAATTGAAAACTGGTCTCTAATTGTCCAGAAATGTTATAAAAAGCTTCATCAATATTTTCCCTATTGGTTGCATTCTGAATGTCAAGCGAAATGCGATGAGCGGCTTTAGGCCTGTTCAGACGATAGTAAATACTGGCATCAATTCGGAAATATTGGTCGAGCTCAATGGTATTTCGAAGGCTTTGGTTCAAGACAATGTCTCCGGTTTGGTCAAATATCTCCTGGTTAATGGGCGTTGCTCGTTTTCCGCCATTTAATAAGGTCTTGGCGTTGATACCAATAGTGTTATTCCTTTTCTTACCGACAGTGAACTCCTTGCCACCCACCAGATTAAAGGTATAGTTATAATTATAGGCACTATCATACCAATTTCCGTCGGCCGCCCTATACTGTGTATCATATAAAGAAGCTGTTGCCAAGAAATAATATTGGCTCGAAAAAAACTTTTCAAAAGTGAATTCCAAGCCGTAGTTTTTTCCCTTACCAGTATCGGTCAAAGTCGTACCCAAAAATCCTCCGTTAAGGTACGATCCAGTTGAATTAGAATCATTTACTATGGCTACCTTGTTCAAATCTTGATAGTACACTTCTACTTTTAAATGACCATTTTTAATAATCCGCCAATCATGGCCTAAAATAAAATGCGTCGCCTGCATTAAATCAAGTTCGGTGTTGGGCGTAGTATTTCCAATTCGTATGAAATACTGATTGAGTGGCATTCTGCGAGAGTGAATTCCGACCCCTGCACTTAGGGTGTGATTCTGATTCATCTTCCATTCGAGGCCCAATCTTGGCTCTATTGCTATATCTTCATTTACCGAAAAATAGGTTCCATGAAGCCCGAAAGTCGTTGAAAAATCGGTATTAAAACGATATTTTGCTTGAACAAAGGCTTGAGCCATGTTTCCCTTACCATCCTCTCGAACCACATCTCTGGTTTGATTATTGAAAGTCTCCGTGGTAAGCACATCATAGTTCAAGAAACTTCCTATTACACCTGTGTTAACTGTTGTTTTAGCATTTATCTTTTTGGTGTAATCCATACTTAAACGCAGGGCACTATTTCGTAGAATATCACTAGCACCGAAAGTGTCACCAGTTGCTGAATTTCGTTCCTCAAAAACAAAATCGCTTGCGTTGCCTGAATAGGATAGTCGCGCTTCAAGCTTATCGTTGCTTTTAAGAAAGTGTGTAAGCGTTAATCCGCTCATATAGGTTTTTGATTTGAATATTTCCTCACTCGAGAAATCACCATCTACCTCTGGATCTTCATCTTCATCACTTATTCCACCTATTCCCCAAATAGACAGATTGGTTTTATCTCCCAAGGGAAGGTTTAATTTCATGGAAACATCTTGATAGGTTGGTGTACTGCCGGGAGTTACATCAACGATTTGATTTAAAAGGGCAATTGTAGAATACCTATAGTTAATCAAATAAGAACCCTTATAGTTTTTACTGAACGGACCTTCGGCCGTCAAATCTGTCCCCAAAACCCCCAACTGAAAAGCATATTCTCCTTTTTCGTTATTTCCATTTCTCAGATTGATATCAAACACTCCGGAAAGAGCGTTCCCGTAGGTTGCTGGAAAGGCACCTGTAAAGAAATCGGACTTGCCCAACATATTACTGCTGATCAAACTCACATTTCCGGGTGAATATCCCTCTTCTGAAAAGTGGTTGGGCTCAGGGACTTCAATCCCCTCTATCCTCCATAACAATTGATTTGGGGCATTTCCGCGGATAATAATTTCATTGCTAGTATCATCCGAATTCGTAACTCCCGCAAAGGACAGTGCCATTCGCCCAGGATCACTTACACTGGCAGGAAAACGTTTGGTTTCTTCAACACTAAAAGAGCGTGCACTCACAGTAGCCAACTTATTATTGGGGGTAATATTATCCGTGGGAGCAACTATAACTACCTCATCTAACTGATTTAGCGACTCGGTCAGATTTATGGTTAATTCAACTTCTTTGGCAGAACCAATAAGAATTTCAGAAACCACAAAATCTTCATACCCCAAGTAGGTAAACTGAAAAGAAGCTCTACCCACTGAAATGTCCTC
>CAZTLZ010000106.1:0-12343 GCA_964614665.1 uncultured Maribacter sp. | reverse complement strand
GGTTGCAATGATATCCATCTGGGTATATTGAATGTGGAACCACCCAACCTAACATACCATAACTCATTTGTGCTTTAAAGCCTTGAGGGAGGTTCTTTGAAATAATCCGACGTAATTTGGCTATGACCGGTTGCCTCTCTTCAGGAAGCTGTTTGATATAGTCCTCAGGTGAATCTGCCTTGTATTGCATGACTTTTAATTTTTACGTTGAAGCACCAATGCCGAAAGCAATGAAATTATAAAACCTATCACAAACACCATCATGGACATGATGAAAAAATGGATGAACGGATTTAAGAACATTTCTTTTTCAGACTGTAGCTCGGCTTTTCGAATTTCAAATTCTGTTTTTGGTAAGGATTGAGCTTCTTCGAGCATTCCATTATAGTACTCGGTCATAAAATCGGGGTTTATGACCTTTACATAGATCAGGTCCAAAATTCCGAAGGCCAAAGACACCATAAGGCTGATTAAAATGCCTATTAACAGAGCCTTGGCGAATGTTACGACCCCATGGTTTTCTTTATCTCGGAAGTGCTTAATTCCAAAATAAACGAAGAGCAGTGAAACCACCATGGAGGAATAGCCGATAACTTCTCCCACGGTATTGTCAACGACATCCACAAGTGCCCAAATCAAAAGAGATAAAAGACAAATGGTAATGACGCCATACAGACCGAAACGCAGTATTGTTTTTTTCATTTTTATAGGTTTAGATGATACAATGCAAATTTATTTTGGCTTCTCAAAAACCGCCTCATACTAAAGTACCAAAATGGTCACTTTTTGATAGGAGTTCTAAATAATTTGCATCTCTTTGGCGATTTGAACTGCCTGTGTTCTTCTTTTTGCAGCTAACTTGAACAGAATATTCGAAACATGGGTTTTTATGGTGTTTTCGGATAAAAACAGCTTGTCACCTATTTCTTTATTCGATAAGCCCAAGGAGATTTCTTTAAGAACTTCATATTCTCTCTTACTCAAATCCAGGGCTTCTATTTTTTTGAGGTCAATTTTGCCTTCAGGTAATTTTTCTCTATGAAGGCTACGCTTATTGAGGTAGATACCAACAATAAAAAATACGATGGCAACTAGGGCAATGACAATTTCAATTTTTAAATCCCCACTTACCAACGAATATTTACTAATCTGAAAGAGTACCAGTAAGGATAAAATTAGAAGACCAAAAGTGATTACGGTTTTTTTCACTCATTAAAGTTAACAAAACTTCTCTTTGATTTTGTCCACGACCGTCTGGGCCAATTTGATTTTGCTTTCAACCGTCCAACCTGCAACATGTGGACTCAGTAAAACATTTTCAGCGTTTATCAGATACTGAAATGGTAGCGGTATCTGGTTACCTGTAAACATGTCTTCAAAAGAAGACTTTTCATACTCTAGAACATCCAACCCGGCACCTAGGATTTGCCTTGACTGCAGCGCATCAACCAGGTCTTCGGTAATTACACATTTGCCTCGAGCTGTATTAAGAAGCCAAAACGGATTTTGAAACCCATTGATAAATTCTGAATTGACCATTCCTAAAGTGAGTGGTGTTTGAGGTACATGTAGACTCAGAACCTCACTTTTTTGCTGTAATTCCAATATTCCTACTTGACGTGCATCTTCATTACCAACACCGCCTTTGATATCATAACAGATAACCTCAACATCAAAGCCTCGCAATTTTTTGGCAAATGCCTTGCCCATATTTCCATACCCGATAATGCCCACTGTTTTTCCGTCCAATTCGATACCGCGATTTCCTTCCCTGTCCCAAGTACCTGAACGAACTTCTTTATCAGCCTTATTTAATTTATTGAAAAGCGAGAGCAACATGCCCAAGGTATGTTCACCAACCGCATTTCTGTTTCCCTCCGGGGCGGCCGCCAAATAGATATTTTTAGATTTGGCATAGTCTACATCGATATTTTCCAGTCCTGCTCCTAATCGTCCTATGAATTTTAGGTTTGTCGCTTTTTCTAGAAATGTTTTGTCCAAGGAAAAACGACTTCTAATGATCAGGCCGTCATACTGATGTATTTTTTGAAGTAAAACTTCTTTTGAAGAGGTGTAGTCCTCTTCATTGTGAAAACCCATTTCTGAGAATTGTACTAGAATCAATGGGTGGTTTATATCTAGATGTAGGACTTTCATTTCGAACCTCGAGTTAGATTTTTGGATAGTGATTTTGCGTCAATTCATGTTCAACCTTACCAGTATGCGCTGTATTTTGTTTTTCGAAAAGTAATAAATGTACTTCTTCTCCATTCTTGGTTGACGGACAATGTTCAACACCTTTCGGAACTACAATGATTTCGCCCTCTTTTACTTCCTCGGTTCTGTCACGGAATTTCATATAGAGTGTTCCTTTTAAAACCTGAAAAAGCTCATCTTCATTTTCGTGGGCGTGCCATACGAACTCACCTTGAACTTTGGCAAGTAATACCTGCATATCGTCTACTTTGGCAATTTGATGTGGATGCCATTGTTTTGTAAATAGTGAATGTTTTTCTTTTAGATTTACGGGGTCCATATGTTGTACTTTTAAATGGAAATTATAGGGATGTATTAAATTCCCAAAATCATTTTTGCTATCAAAAAGTAAATCAAGATACCAAAAATATCATTGCTTGTAGTGATAAACGGCCCAGTGGCAATGGCTGGGTCAATACCTCTTTTGTGGAGAAAGAGCGGTGTAAATGTACCAATGAAACCGGCTACAATAATAACTGCGATCAACGAAACTGAAATGGCCAAGGCCGTTAAGAAATATCCTTTCCAGAACCATGTGAACAACAACAGTATTGCCGCCAGAATGAGTCCGTTTAGGGTGGCGAGCATGATTTCTTTGACAAGTCGATTACTAACACTTCCCTTGAGGTCGTCATTGGCCAAGCCTTGTACGATAATCGCACTTGATTGCACCCCAACATTACCAGCCATGGCCGCAATTAAGGGGGTGAAAAAGAATAAAATAGCGTGTTTGGCTATCATTTCCTCAAAACCGCCCATAATGGCAGCTGCACCAAGCCCTCCGAACAATCCTAAAATAAGCCATGGTAATCTCGCCCGGGTTAGTTCCCATATACTGTCATCGGCTTCAACGACCTGTGAAATACCTGCTGCGAGTTGGTAATCTTTTTCGGCTTCCTCTTTAATAACATCTACAATATCATCAATAGTGATCCTACCCACCAATCTTCCGATCTCATCTACTACCGGAATCGCCTCCAAGTCATATTTAGACATGATTTTAGCAACTTCTTCCGGGTTTTCATGTACATTGACGGAGTCTACCTTTTTTGCGATATAAACATCTCTAATCGGTACCGTAGTCGATGTTGTCAATAAATCTTTTAGCGATAAGCGACCTATTAATTTCTCATCATCATCAATCACGTAAATAGAATGTACCCTGGTCACGTTTTCTGCCTGTGCACGCATTTCTTTTACACAGGTCAATACATTCCAGTTATGATTTACTTTGACCAATTCCTTGGCCATTAGTCCACCTGCCGAGTTTTCATCATAGCGCAATAGCTCCACTATGTCTTTGGCATGTTCTTTATCCTCTATTTCGGAGATAACCTCCTGAACAATCTCTTGTGGAAGTTCAGCAACAATGTCCGCAGCATCATCGGTGTCAAGTTCCTCTAATTCTTCAGCGATTTCTTTGGAAGATAGGTTACCCAAAATGGCTTCACGAACGTCTTCGTCCAGTTCAGTGAGTACATCGGAGGTCTTGTCACTATCAAGGAGCTTTATTAAATAAGTGGCCTCATCTTCATTGAGTTCGTTGATGATTTCAGCGATATCGGCATAGTGCACCGTTTCCAAAAGGGATTCCAGGGTGGAATCTTTTTGGGCTTCTATCAGCTGTTCGATTTTAGCTACAAGCTCGTCTGTAAGTTTAAACGATGTCATCTGCTATCTTCTGAGTTAACGCTATAAAATCGGCTACTGCCAATTGTTCTGGGCGCTGGTCAAATATAGCATCTTCTTTGAGAATATCAGAAAGCTCAAAGGTTTTTAAACTATTACGTAGGGTCTTTCTACGTTGATTGAAAGCTGTTTTGACTACCCTGAAGAGGAGCTTTTCATCACAATTCAATGAGAAATCAGCTTTTCTTGTCAATCGTAAAACTCCAGATTGTACTTTGGGTGGAGGGTCGAATACGGCAGGGTCTACAGTAAACAAATATTCTGCTTCATAGAAAGCTTGGGTTAATACCGAAAGAATTCCATACGTTTTATTGCCTTCTTTGGCACAGATACGTTCTGCGACCTCTTTTTGAAACATTCCTGAAAACTCGGGAATACTATCCTTCAATTTAAGCATCTTGAAGACAATTTGAGTGGAAATATTATAGGGGAAATTTCCTGTAATAGCGAACTGGGCATCTTCAAAAAGAGTCGAAACATCATGCTTCAGAAAATCAGCTTCCAAAACTTTCAACGTGCTATTTTCCGACATTACTTCGGCATATTCTAAAGGGAAATTTGTATTGAGGTAAACAATGGATTCCGAATCGAGATCCATGGCCACTAAGTTGATATTTTTCTTTAATAAGTATTTGGTCAGAACCCCTGTGCCAGGGCCTATTTCAAGAACATTTCGGTAATCATTAAAAGAAAGGGTTTCGGCAATTTTATGAGCAATGGTTTCATCTTTAAGGAAATGTTGACCTAGATACTTCTTTGCTTTTACGGGACTATCTCCCGATCTCTTTTTACCCTTCCAGGTCTGAAATGATTTCTTCTTTTTTTTACCCATGTCAGTGCTCGCTCACAATTTCCAATTCCGTTCTAAAGGATACAAATCTCCCGGCGAATAGTTGTGCAGCATCTTGACGCAGGCGATCGGCGTCATCTTTATAGTACTTTTCAAGCGTTTCCTTATCCACCGTAGTAAACTGAACGGAATAGGTAATACCACCCATATCTTCTTCGACTAATACTTTTGCCATTTTCGCCGAAAGGAATTTGCCTGTAGCCATAACATCGGGAATATGGTTTTCGTTCATCCAAGCCAGCCATTCATCATGAACGGATTCTTCAATGTTCGTGGTAACGTTGTAGATGTACATAAGTATTTCTCTTTATCTCCCCCGGAGGGGGAGAAGATTTTTATTAGGTGTCAGCCCTTAATTAATTGCATCTCCCCTCAGCTTTCGGAAATACTGCCGAGCCTTTGGAAAGAAATAGCTGTCTTGATAATTATAAATGATTTTCTCGTATTGCGATTTAGCCTTTTCAGGTTCATTGAATACTTTTCGGTAGAGTTCTCCTAGAGCAAAATGGGCGTCATCTGCAAGAATACCCGACGCGTAGAATTCAATAATTTTTTGGTAGTTGAATTTTGCCGCTTCATAATCCTTTATACCTTCTAAAAGTTCTCCCTGTTTCAAAAGGGCCTCATCTTCTATTTTCTCCCCTTTGTGATTTTGAAGAATACCATCAAGTTCAGAAATAGCTTCGCTGGTCCTGTTCTGATATGCCAATAGGTCTGCCCGCGCATATTTTTTCAAGGCTGTTTGTGTAGAATCTTCTAATGAGTTGTCGGATATCAAAAGACTAAGCTGCATAGCATCGTTCGCAATCAATTGCGAAGTAGAGCTTCGCAACACTTTCAATTGCGTCAATGCCCAATCAAAATCACCTTTGTAGAAACTGGTCTGGGCAACTTTAAAACGAGCGTCTTGACCTAAAACATCGTTTTTGAGACTTTTCTGAATTTGTGAGAAGTAGATAAGGGCTTCATTGAATCTTTTGTCAAAGACCAAGATGTCGCCCAAGGCTGATTTTACAAAGGCATTGCCCCTTTTGTTAAGGGGAAGGGCCAAACTCTTTTTAAGAACACTGGTGGCCAGTTCTGGATTGTCCTTCTTGAAGGTCAAAAAGTTCGCATAGGCAATTTGTAACTGAAGAGTTTGGCTTTTATAACCATGTATTTCAATTAGCTCTTCGTATTGCCTTTGAACTTTTTCTAAAGTTTTTTTCTCGGGATTCAGTAAAAGAATATCGATGAGATTCAATTGGGCATTTAATTTGGTTACCACATCATTGGTATTCTCTACGATGTATTCGAAAATACTTTGGGCAACTTCCGTATTTGAATCCTCCAAGGTCAGGTTTCCTAAGTTTTTCAGACGATATGCCGAGCTGCCTTCCATGCGTCTGAAAATGGCTTTTTCTTGACGAAAAGCACTGTTATATTGTTTCTGTTGAACAAAAAGCCAGCTCAAAAGCTCATTCCAGCGTAAGTTCGGATTCTTTTGAGCGCCTTCAAGTAGAATTGCTTTTAGTTTGACATTATTTTCATTCTCTGGGTCAGTTGTTACAAAATCATCGAAGTTGCGAAGTACATTCGACAAGGATGATTTTTCTTCGATAATCAGTTTGATGTACGAACGATACATTTTATCAATATCACCTTGTTCCCCATAAATACGGGCCATTTGAAAATTATAGTCCAATTTAGGGTTGAGTTCCATTGCTCGCGAATATGCCTCAATCGCATAATTTAGAAGTGCATATTTTTGGAATCGAAAACCAATACTGTAACCCAAATTCGGGTTTTTATCAATAATCGAAATGGCCTTGTCATATTGATTTTTAGCTTTTTCTTCAAGGTCTTGAATGGCATAGGTATACCCTAATTCAATATAAAAAGTCGGATAAGCATTGCCAAGAGCGATTTTATCCAACAGAAAGTTCTCGGCATCTGAATAACGTTCCAATTGTTGGTAGCAGGCAACTAGGCCCTCCGCATAATCTGTTCTTCTTGGATTTTGTTCCACCAATTTCTCAAAAAAGACCACGGCTTTATCGTAATCACCATCTGCAAAATATTGCTTGGCCAAGAAATCTTCTTGTGCGGCAACTGTTTGTAGGAGTAGGAAAATAAGTGGAACGAAGATTCGTCTCAAGAGCAAAGCTTTTTGCCAAAGATAACTAGAATACCACAAGTAGCTGTTAAGGGCTTCTTAATCGATTTTGTCAAACCCACAATAGGGTACCAGTACTTCAGGAATTTCAATACCATCTTTGGTTTGATAATTTTCCAGAATGCCGGCCAAAACCCTTGGTAAAGCCAGTGAACTCCCATTTAAGGTGTGTGCCAATTGACTTTTTCCACTCTCATCTTTATAGCGCAATTTCAAACGATTTGCCTGATAGGTTTCAAAGTTTGAAACAGAACTGATTTCCAACCAACGGTCTTGCGCTGTTGAAAAGACTTCAAAATCATAGGTTAGGGCAGAGGTGAAGCCCAGATCGCCACCGCAGAGCCTAAGAATACGATATGGTAATTTCAACTCACGAAGAATGTTTTTCACATGCTCTACCATTCCGTCTAAAGCGGCATATGAATTTTCAGGATGTTCTACTCGCACGATTTCGACCTTGTCAAATTGGTGCAAACGATTAAGTCCGCGAACATGGGCTCCGTAACTGCCTGCTTCTCTTCTAAAGCATGGCGTATAGCCAGTATGACAAATCGGAAAATCTTCCTTGTTCAAAATAACATCCCTAAAAATGTTGGTCACTGGTACTTCGGCAGTCGGTATTAAATAGAGGTCATCGGCAGTCACGTGGTACATTTGCCCTTCTTTGTCAGGCAATTGACCCGTACCATAACCAGACGCTTCGTTAACCAAATGGGGCACTTGTATTTCCGAATAACCAGCAGCGGTATTTTTATCTAGGAAGTAAGAAATCAGTGCGCGTTGCAATCGAGCACCTTTTCCTTTGTAAACTGGAAATCCGGCACCGGTAATTTTAACGCCCAATTCAAAATCGATAATATCATATTTTTTGGCCAGCTCCCAGTGAGGAAGTGCATTTTCTATAAGTTTTGGAATTTCTCCTTCTATAAAGACCTCTTCATTATCCTCCTCATTGCTGCCGGCAGGTACTAATTCATGGGGCACATTCGGAATTTGATATAACAATTTTTGAAGTTCTTCTACGGAGGTATTCAAGTCTTCGCCTAATTGCTTAGACTCATCTTTTAAGGTACCCGTCTTAGCTTTTAATGCATTTGCTTCTTGAGCTTTTCCACTTTTATAAAGTACACCGATTTCTTTCGAAAGTTTATTGCTTTCTGCAAGGATGCCATCTAAATTGGTTTGAATTGCCCGTCTTTTTTCATCTAGTTCTAAAACAGAATCCAACAATTCGCCGGCATCAATGTTTCGTTTGCTTAAAGCATTGACGATTTTATCCTTATTATCTCGAATGACCTGTAACTGTAGCATTGATATTTGTTATATGAAGAGCAAATTTAAGTTAAACAGATGATTTAAGAATTATATTTGCCATTCATAAATAAAAGTATGCTGTATGGTTTTTGAACATTTTGCGCTCAATGTCACTAATGTTGATAAGGTTGTTTCTTGGTATTTGGAAAATTTAGGATTGAAAATTGCAGATCAACAAAATGAGCCCCCATTTATGACCTTTTTGGCCGATTCTACGGGTCGTGTTATTATGGAAGTTTATTATAGACCTGATGAGGCCATTACCAATTTTCCTGAAAACCATCCACTGACTTTTCACGTTGCCTTTGTTTCGGAGAATGCCCAAAATGATAGGTTAAGACTTGAAGAGCAAGGAGCGTCTTTCTTTGAAGAGGTAATTAAAGAAGATGGTAGCCATTTGATAATGCTTCGTGATCCTTGGGGTATGCCATTGCAACTTTGCCAGAGAGCCGTAAAGTTTTAAACCTATTCGGTTTTAGAAGGCAATATCCAATCGTTATGCCAAAAATAATTCCAAGACGTATTTGCCAAATCAACTTTAGGATCAATAAAAGCACGATACGGTTTTCCGTTGATGCTTACTTTTGAGTTCACAAGATATATAGAGATAACTTCCCCCTGTAATGCATACTCTTCCTTCAGACGTTGAGCGAATTGCCAAATAAAATCAGGGTACCCCATGATTCTTCGTTTTTGTTTTTTACTCAAGTGTTCTTCAAGTTTCACATGCGATGTTACCCCACTGGTCTTGTTCACCACTTTGAATTGGCCTGCGCCACCTCGACTTCTTAGCATCATTCGCCAACTCATGCGATGCCCTTCTTCTGTCCAAAGCACGTCATCTTTTATGAGGTAGTGGCGAATAGGCAATATCAATTGTACGAGAAGGTACGTGCTGGTAATCCAAAGAATTGTCTTTCTGAAAGCGGGTGGAGTTATTACCTCAGTTGAATTGAATGGTTCTTTCTTTTTAAAGAAGATGCTACGTATGGTTTCTGGGTCAAAGAAGAATACGGTGAAAGCAAGAGACAGGTAAGGAAAGATTCCAATTTGAAAAACAACGGAATTGAACAAGTGAAAAAATATGGAAACAAAGAAGGCTATTTTCCTCGTTGGTTTCCAGAGAAGGGCAGGTACAATAAGCAAATCAAAAAAGATTCCAAAAAAGCCAATAATTTTGTGAATCCAAGGCTGTTGCAATAATTCACCAATGATATAATAGTTTGCCTTGTCTAACATTAAAATTCGTACGATGCTGAAGTCTAGCCAATCTCCATAGATTTTGGCTGCTGAAGCATAGGTGTAGACAATGAATAGTTGTAAAACAATAATCCATTTTACATAACCATACATACCACCTTGTTTTGTTGAGGGATTTTGTTTGGAGTCTATCGAGTAATCCGCATTCGCTGGAAAAAAACACATGATGCCCGATATCAATGCTAGAAGATAATAATGGTTGTTATAAGATGTCTTTTGCATCAGATAAACAGCGGTCCACAAAACGGTGAACGATATGATGCTAAAACGATATTTGTAACCTAGGGCAACACAAACGCCCAAAGTGCCCATTACGAAAAAGTAAATATACATACCAATACCAGGCAAGGGCTGTAGCCATTCAAAGCCGATAAAATTAAAGGTGAATTGGGGCTCTATCAATGTCTGGCGAACCCAACCTGTAATTGTGGCTCCATAACATTCGCATGCTATTAAGAATCCAAAGAAAATACGAAAAATGAGTAAGGGTGAATTATCGATTTTTGTAAAAAGAAAACGATTGACAGTGTTCATTTTTTGGCAATTATCGATAATGACTTTTGCCTATCCTTGGCCAATTGTTCTTTTAGCGCTTCCACGGATTCGAATTTTCGCTCATCGCGTAATCGATCTAGTATATCTATCTGTAAGCGACATTCATAAAGGTCTTCGTCAAAATCAAAAAAATGAACTTCAATGCTTTCCTTTCTAATAGTTGGGAGGTCTTGTTCGTTGTTGACGGTTGGGTTATAGCCAATGTTCATCATACCATGAACAATAGTATTGTCGATGGTAC
This sequence comes from uncultured Maribacter sp., assembly GCA_964614665.1. GTDB lineage: Bacteria > Bacteroidota > Bacteroidia > Flavobacteriales > Flavobacteriaceae > Maribacter_C. The sequence continues at coordinate 2,023 of CAZTLZ010000106.1, read as the reverse complement.
TTTGAATTACATAAGAACCGTTTTTAGGTATGAGTTTATAGGGTTCAGCGATATGTAGATTCGCAGTAGGAAAATTCAATTGTCGGCCAATACCCTTTCCTCTTGTAACAATTCCCGTAAGCATGTAATTGTACCCTAAGAATTTATTTGCGGTTTGAATATCTCCTTCTTCGAGGGCTCTTCTTATTTTGGTCGAACTCACAGAAACATCGTCTATTTCTTGAGCGGAAATCTCTTCTACCTCAAAATCCAAGGTATTGCCAAAGGCGATTAGATCCGTAATGTTGGCATTGCGATTGCGACCAAAGCGATGGTCATAACCAATGATGATCTTTTTGGCACAAAGACTATTGACTAAAATATCTCGAACAAATTCGGTAGCGGAAAGTCTGGAAAACTCTTTGGTAAATGGATGAACAATCAAAAAATCCAATCCTGATTGCCCTAGTATTTTTGCTTTTTCATCAATAGTATTTAAAAGCTTGATGTCAGCATCTTTTTGCAAGACCATTCTAGGATGCGGAAAAAAAGTGAGAACGGTTGATTTTAAGCCAAGTTCGTTGGCACTTTTTGAAAGTCGCTCCAAGATTTTTCGATGCCCGATATGTACCCCATCGAAAGTACCTATGGTTATCACAGTGGAATGCGCTTTGTCGTATTCAGGGATGCTTTGGACTGTTGTCACGTACAATAAAAGATAAAAAAGCTATATTTGAGTTTGGAAAAAACCCCCTTGATGGTGTCAAAATTACGTCTTGTTTTTGCAATTACCATGGTATTTTTTTGCTTTTACGGAACTGCCCAAGAATTCTCTTGGAGACAGGAAGTATCCGAAAATGAAATAGACCGTGATTTTTCAGAACGATTCGACGTCCAAAAAGGAATGGTTTTCAATTTTGATGAGGCACATTTCAAAAGAAGCTTAAGGTCATCATCCTTTGCGAAAGCAAGTGCGCCAATTATTCATTTCCCAAATGAAAAAGGGCAGCCTATTGCCTTTCAAGTTTTCGAGGCACCGGTTTTATCCCCTCAATTATCGGCAAAGTATCCGCAGATAAAGTCATATGTTGGCTATGCTTTAGACAATTCAAAGGATAAGATTAGGTTCAGTGTGTCGCAAAATGGTATTCAAAGTATGTTGATACCCTCTGATGGGAAAGCTAATACCTTTATGCAAAAGAATACAAATGGCCAATATGTGCTCTATTCAAGGGATGCAAATTCAACTTCAGATACCGAGTTGATCTGTTCCACCAAGGCCACAGTAGCCAAGAATGTCGATTTTGCCAGTTTCAAACAACCTGTTAGTGGTCAGGTATTGCGAAAGTTTAGGTTGGCAGTATCAGCTTCAGGGGAGTATACTACTTTTCATGGTGGGACAGTGGCTGACGCTTTGGCTGCAATCAACGCAACAGTTACACGTGTGAATGAGGTATTTGAAACGGATTTGGCCGTGACTTTAGAATTGATAACGAATACGGATGATGTCATATTCACCGATCCAAATACAGATCCTTATGATGGTAGTTTGAGTGGTAGCGTTCAGAGTACATTGACTACTGTCATCGGCGAAGCCAATTATGATTTGGGTATTCTGTTTCATAGAGTTGAAAACGTGGTTGATAACAATGGCAACTCTGGTCATATAGGAGCAGTTTGTGTGGATAACAAAAAAGGGAGTGCTTTCGGGGCAACTACCAATCCGGTGGGTGATGTATTCGACCTTGATTTTATCGCCCATGAAATAGGACATCAGTTTGGGGCAAATCATACGTGGTCTTTTCGAGATGAGCCGAAAACGGACGTTCAAGTAGAACCAGGTAGTGGAACCACCATTATGGGATACGCTGGAGTTGTAGCCGAAGATAACGTTGCTCAAAATGGGGACGATTATTTTCATTATGTGAGTATTGTTCAGATAACCGATTATTTGAATACGGTTAGTTGTGCAGAGGCCATTAATTTGACAAATACCCCGCCAATAGCAACACCAGTAGGGGGCTTTACCATACCCAAGTCGACC
>CAZTLZ010000105.1:0-12455 GCA_964614665.1 uncultured Maribacter sp. | reverse complement strand
GCGATAAAATGGATAGTGTTCTTTTCATTATTCTTTTACTTCTAAGGTCTTGGAGACTTCATCGCGCGCATGGTTCGGGTCATTCAATTTATCTTCGAATCCATCATCATGCCTATTCACAAGTTCTTGCTCCAGATGTACTCCATCTCTTTGTTCTTTAATGGCGCGTTCAACCTCTTCTTTTGTTACGTCATTTCCGGTAACCAACCATTTTGTGCCCACTTTTAGTTTGTTACTAAAGGATAGGAAAAGGGGCAGCATAATCAACGTTAACATAGTCGCAAAACCGATTCCATAGGCAATAGAAATTGCCATTGGAATTAAAAACTGAGCTTGCCTACTAGTCTCGAAAATTAAGGGGGTCAGCCCTGCAATTGTAGTAAGTGACGTCAAAAAGATAGCCCTGAACCTTGATCGGCCTGCCTCATAAATAGCGTCATCGAAAGTCATGCCCGAACGCAAATTGGAATTGAACTTACCTATGAGTACCAAGCCATCGTTGACCATAATACCAATCAACGCGATAATACCTAATAAGGAAAGAATGTTCAATGGAAAATCATGTAACCAATGCCCCCAAGTAACGGCTGTCAAACTAAAAGGAATCAACAAGAGTAGCATCAACGGTTGGCTGAAACTTCTAAAAGTAAAAGCTATGGTCATATATATCATTGCCAATACTGACAACCCAACTAATTTCAAAGAACCGGTCAATTTACCCAGTTCTCTATTCTGACCTTCATAAGAAGCCGTAACAGTAGGGTATTTTGAATGAATTTCTGGCATGACATTATTCTGTATGTCCGTCATGACATCCGTTGGGCTATCTTTTGGATTTTTCATATCCGCAGAAACCTGAATCTCCCGCCTTCCTTCCAAACGATTAATGGCAACATCTCCACGTTCAATAGTATAATTAGCAATTTCCTTTAAGGGAACGCGGCTGCCACTTGGAGTAACGATTCGCATTTCATCCAAATCCGCTATAGAAGAGCGATTTTCGCGATCGTATCGAACCCAAACCCTAATTTCATCCTGACCTCTTTGAAATCGCTGTGCCTGAGTTCCAAAGAAACCGGCTCGAACCTGATTCATAATAGTTCGAAGATCAAGGCCCAACAAATACGCATTTTCCTTTAGTTCCAAACGGATTTCCTTAATTCCCGCTGGATCATTATCAGCAACGTCCTTCAGAGTAGGATTGTTAAGAAGTACTGTTTTCAACTCCAGTTTTGCTGCCTTCAATTCCTCAATATTGTTCCCCAAAAGAGATACAGATACGGGCGAACCTCCAAAATTACCTCCAGAGCCATAAATCAAACTTTCTACCCCAACAACAGGACCCATCAATTCTTGTAATCTACCGGTAACCAAATCTGACCTGATGGCATCTGGCCTTTCTTCTCCCGGCAAAAGATTAATGGTCAACGTTGCAGCCGACGATCCTGGCCCCACTTTTCTAATAACATTTTCAAAAAGCACTTTGTCAGTCCCCTTTAAGTACTTTTCGGTCAACTCTTGGTTGACAATTTCAGCTTTTTCCTCAATCAATGAAATAATGGAGTCGGTGACTTTTTCATTAGTGCCATTGGGCATCAACAATTCAATTTGAGCTCTATCACTAGCAATCTGAGGAAAAAAGGAAGTCCGGATAATTCCCCCACCAACTGAACCAAGCGACAAAATCAAGGCCATTGCAAAAATTCCAAAGGTGAACAACTTATATTTCAGGGCATATTTTAGAACCGGTGCGTACAGCGTATCACGCATCCAAATCATAAAACGGTCTCCCATTTCATTGATCACCCTAAGTTTTGTGAAGGCCCTTCCTATTGTTGTTTTGGGTGTTTTTGACACTGGCTGTAATGCTTTCGAGTGTGCCAAATGAGCTGGCAATATAATCAAGGCTTCAATAAGTGAGACCACCAAAGTGAGAATAACTATTACCGATACTTCCCCGAAAAATTCTCCAATTCTACTATCTAAAAACAAGAAAATGGAAAAAGCCAAAATTGTTGTGATTATCGCAGAAAGTATGGGAGGCATTACCTCTACCGTACCATCAACTGCGGCCCTTACAGGAGACTTTCCTTTTTCATAGTGTTGGTATATGTTTTCGGCTATAACTATGCCATCATCGACCAAAATACCAATAACGATAATCATTCCGAAGAGCGATAAGACGTTTATGGTGACATTAAAAAATCCGGCAAAAACAAACATCCCCAAAAAAGCTACTGGCAAACCAAATGCCACCCAAAAAGCCAATCTAGTGTTTAAGAACAACGAAAGGAAAATGAGTACTAAAAGCATTCCCTGCCAGGCATTTTTAACCAGCAATTCAGTTCTGCCATTAAGTACATCAGATAGGTCACTGACCACGCTTATCGATACATTGTCATATTTTTGATTAAACTCTTCAATGTACTCTTTGGCCTTTTCCGCCGATTCAATGAGATCCTCCGTATTTGTACTGGTTATTGTCGTATTTACCGATAAATCACCATTGAAATAGGCAGCATTCGGAGTTTCCGAAAATCGGTCACGTATTGTTGCGACATCTTTCAAACGAACCGTTTGACCAGAAGGGTCAGCCTTAACAATGATATTCGACAGTTCGTCACCGTAGTAAGAGCGATTATTTGCACGAATAAGATATTCTTCTGCGGAGGTCTTGATATTCCCTCCTGTGACTAAAATATTGGCATTACCCACAGCTTGAGAAACTTCGCTGAAAGAGATGTTATATGCCAAAAGACTATTCTCATCAACTGCTATTTCAATTTCTTCATCTGGGTAACCTGAAATCTCGATTTGTGAAATGCCCTCTATGGCACGGATATCATTTTCTACTTGTCTACCAATTTGTTTTAATGTTGCCAAAGGAATTTGTTCCCCACTAATAGCAAAACTGATTGTCTGGCGCACTGCCTCCAATTTCGATACTATTAAAGGTTCCATTCCTGTTGGGAAGGTTGGAACCCGATCCACAGCATTTTTAACTTGTAGCAGCATGAAATCGATATCCCTGCCCTTTTCGATTTCTACATTAATACTACCGCTGTTTTCTCGAGAGGTCGAGGTTACTCGATCTACACCCTCCAGACCTTTTAAATTGTCCTCGATTTTAAGAACGATGCCCTCCTCGACTTCTTGTGGCGAAGCTCCAGGGTAGGTAATGTTTATAAATACGTTCTTCGAATCGGTAAGCGGAAAAAATGAAGATTTCAGAGATTTCGCCCCAACGATTCCAAAAACTGCAAAAGCAATTATAACAACGTTCACCGCAACATGATACCTAATAAAATACTCAATTACTTTTCGCATTATCCCTTGGTATTTGTTGACTTATCTTCGTAAATCTTGACCGCCATACCAGTATAGGCCCCTAATAGGGGTTTTGACATAATCACCGTTCCGTTTGGCACATCTTTTAATACAACCGTTTTATCTGAAAAATAAACGGGTTTCACATCGATTAGATCTAGGATCGTATCACGAACCACGAATATTTTATCCCCCTCTAAGAGCAAATTTCTATCTACTTCAATAGCATCGGTTTCTTGCTTGGCATCCAAATTGGCCTCGAGATACATACCTTCTCTTAGGCCGCCATCTTCCACTTCAATAAAAGCCTTAATGGTTTGGGAGGCCTGATCAACCCTGCCATTGATTCTTGCCACCTTACCGGTATAGGTGTTGGAATCATCCAAAGCTGACAATTCAACTTTCTCTCCAACTTCAAGCAAGTCGCTAAATGTTTTGCTAACAGCGACCTCTAACTCGTATACGTCAGTATTGATAAATTCCCCCAACTTTTGACCGGACCTAACCAAAGTACCCTCAGTCACCAAAGTTTCGGTTAGAACACCTCCAAATGGAGCCGAAATGCGATATTTTGAGAGGCGTTGTTCCAAATTTTTCACATTGTAAAAACTAGTTAAAATTCCCCGGCCGCTAATGAAGAATTTTTCTTTTTCTGAAGTCATTTCCGGTAATTGCGGTGTGGGCTTTTCCAGATCAAAACCATTTAGATACTCTTGCCATTTTGAAAAGAATTCGGGATAATCTAAGCGTAAATCTGGCATTATCGAGGTAAGCTGGTTAAAGAGATTGCTCTTTGCTGATTGCACGCTTGCCCCATATTCAGAGGCATCTATTCTAATAATTGCCTCACCTTTCCTGTACCGTTCACCTGTTTTGAATAATTTGCTTCCCTTTCTAAATACACCCTGTACTTCTGAATATAACTCCACCCTATTTTTAGCAACCAAATTCCCATTTGCGGGTACCACAATAGGGACAGTGCCATTTTGGGCAATCTCGGTGAACACGGTTTTCACAACTTTTTGGGCCCTTGGCTTAAAACTTTTCTTATTGTCAATAATCGTTTTGGCACCAAAAAAGCCACCGATAATCAACAAGACTCCTAAAACTGACAGTATTATTTTTCTCATAAGTTGGTAATTGTATAATATTCTTGACCTGAGTCGATTGACTACATGGGAGTCATCAAAATTTAATTAGGACTGCAACATTCGTCATAAGTTTAATCACAAATTGTTAATGATTTACTAAAAAGCACCCTTAGGTTCGAAATTTTCCTGTACTTTTTGAAGTAGGGCAATCATCTGTTTTTTCTGCTCATTACTAATATTTTGTTCCATTTTGTTAATAAGCTTCTTTATAATCGGCCTTGTTTTTGAATATGTCGTTTTTCCTTCTTTCGTCAAAAAGACTTGATTCACACGTTTGTCTTGACTATTTTGCTTGCGAATGATATATTTCTTTCGTTCCATCTTTGATAATAATCTGGCCAATGAAGACTTATCACGATAGGTAAGAAAGGCCAACTCATTTTGGTTCAATCCATCTTGCTCATGCAATCTCTTTAGCACTACCATTTGCTCTTTGGTCAAATCCAAGCCTATGTTCCGAAATGCTTCATGCACGTGGTAATCCACAATTTTCATGGTTCTTCCGAGCCATGGTCCAATTGATCTTTCTAAGTCGATAATCAATTCTTCCGATTTCATTGCGCTAAACTATATAAAAATTATATAGTTGCATATGCAACTATAGTTAATGATTTACTAAATTATTTCAAATACCATATCTTTAGAAACCATTAATTCGTAATCAACCAATTAAACCAAAACTTATGAAAGGCTTAGACACTTTTGACTGGGTGGTCATCGCACTTTATTTCATTATCCTTCTCGGCGTTGCCTGGTGGGTCATCAGACAAAAACAGAAAAATACCGAAGACTACTTCTTGGCAGGACGAAATATCGGATGGTTCATGGTCGGGGCATCTATTTTCGCCTCAAATATCGGCTCAGAGCATGTTGTCGGTTTGGCCGGAAATGGTGCGGGAGATAAAATGCCACTCCTCATTTATGAATTACACGCATGGATTGTTCTTATGTTAGGGTGGGTTTTCCTTCCCTTTTATGCACGCAGTGGCGTTTTCACTATGCCCGAGTTTCTTGAAAAACGATTTGATGCTCGTTCACGATGGGTACTTTCAGTCATTTCCTTAGTGGCCTATATTTTAACCAAAGTTTCCGTGACCATTTATGCAGGAGGGGTCGTTGTCTCGGCACTATTGGGAATTCCATTTTGGATAGGAGCAGTAGCAACGGTCGTTCTGACAGGAGTTTATACCGTCTTAGGTGGTATGAGGGCAGTCGTTTATACGGAAACCATTCAAGCGGTCGTATTGGTATTGGGGGCTGGTATTCTTACTTTTTTAGGGCTGGACGCTGTTGGCGGATGGGGAGAACTCAAAGCTACCGTAGGTCCAGATTACTTTAATATGTGGCGCCCAAACTCAGACCCTGATTATCCGTGGCTGCCCTTGTTTATTACTAGTACGGTAGTAGGTATTTGGTACTGGTGTACCGATCAGGTCATTGTGCAACGTGTACTTACGGCCAAAAATATTAAAGAAGGTAGACGAGGTAGTATTTTCGGAGCGCTACTCAAGCTAATGCCTGTGTTTTTATTTTTGATTCCGGGGGTAATCGCACTGGGATTAAAAATGCAAGGGAAACTGGATTGGGACAGTCCCGACGAGGCCTTTCCGGTATTAATGAGTAATATTATGCCTTCTGGATTAAGAGGATTGGTAGCAGCAGGGCTGTTAGCGGCTCTTATGAGTTCACTGGCTTCTGTATTCAACTCCTGCTCGACCCTATTCACCTTAGATATTTATAAGAAACTAAAACCACACAAGCCTGAAGAACAATTGGTTAAAACAGGAAGAATCGCCACTTTCTTCGTTGTTGGCCTTGGTCTCTTGTGGATTCCAATTATTACAACACTATCTGACGGACTATACGAATACCTACAAAATGTACAGGCCTATATTTCGCCTCCTATTGCAGCTGTATTTTTGCTCGGTATTTTCTACAAAAGGATTAACGCGAATGGGGCTATTGCCACTTTAGTTGGTGGATTTATAATCGGTTTTACAAAACTGACCTTGGAAATATTAAAATCCAGTTTTGCCGAGGGTAGTTTTCTTTTCAATATCGCGGACATCAACTGGCTGGTTTTCGGAGCCTACTTCTTTGCCATGTGTGTTGCCATTGCCATAGTTGTCAGTATGTTCTACCCTGCTCCTTCACAAACTCAATTAGCTGGTTTAACCTTCGGTACTGTAAATGCTGACCAAAAGGCAGCCAATAAATCGAGTTATAACATTTGGGATATCATTGCCTCTATCGGTGTTGTCTTGATAGTTTTATACATCATGATATCATTTAGTACGTTGGCAATATAAAAATGAATGTTGGCCTAAAGGACTTCCAAACGTACCTTTTCCCTTTAATGCTTTTTTTGGGAAAAGGTTTGTTTGAATTTGTCTTTTAAAGTTTAATCATATTCGACCAAAACTGAAGTTTCTGAAGTCGTTTCTCATAGTATAACAATGCTATTTTGTCTAGCAAATTAAAGTTTGGCAATTTGGTGTGGGTTATGCCATTACTAATAGATCTAGCAACAGAGAAAAGATGTAGAGGACTATTTAGTACTATTCAGGTATTTCATTTGTATTCTACAAACTGTATATGAGCATCATTTTTGGCGAAAATCAGATACTTATCGCCCATAGCCGTATGATCCAATTTTTGGAGCTGTTTTACATCTCCTTTAACAAACAGCCCACTTTCATATGGGAATAAAACTTTAAAGGAGCCATCTCCATTACCAAATAAAGTAATACCATAACTAGCATCGTTTCTAGGGGTCTCCACCTCTGAACCATAAAGATTACCTGCCAATACTGCATCTAGATTACCATCTTCGTTAAAATCATCTATTATAATACTATTCACAGATGAAAACTGGGCCAATGATGGCAGTTTTTTTACTTTAAACTCAAAATCTCCTAAATTTTCAATGTAAACTGTTGCAAAAGTATTGGCTTGATAATGCAATGAAGCATCTAGATTTTCTGAACCATATACTTTGGCAAGGTCTGCCGAGCCAAACTCATTATATGTGGAAAATTTTTTCTTTATAAATGGCATTTGATCTGAACTACATTGCCTGCCTCTAAGCGGATATACCTTTCCTTCTTCATGGTAGCCCAAAACGATATCTAAAGAGCCATTAATGTCAAAATCATTAGCATACACCTCAAAAGGCTCTTCATTTGAAGCCTTGTATTTATAATTTTCACCCAGATTTCCAGCAAGCATATCAAGGTCGCCATCGTTGTCAAAATCTGCCAAAGCAACACTGTACCACCACCCCACATGATTACTTAATGATGTCTTAGAAGTGTTGTCAAAAAATCGACCATCCCTGTTCTCAATAACCTTTATGGGCATCCATTCTCCTGAAAGGATTAAATCCAAATCGTTATCATTGTCAACATCTGCCCATTGGGCATTTGAAACCATACCTACATCTTTTAAAAATGGGGCAACCTGTTCTGACACATCAACAAAAAGCATGTTCCCATTTTTAGAGTCATTCCTAAGAATTTTGCTGGAAGTTGGTTTTGGATAATTACCCGGCACTGTTTTTCCTCCTATAAAAAGGTCCATATCACCATCACCATCAAAATCCGCGAACTTTACGCATGAACCACTAATTCTAATATCGGGGATTGCACCAGATGTGTTTTCAAAAGTGCCATTACCTTTATTTCTATACAATCTATCTTGATAATAATCATCCGCTTCATTTATTTCATTGCCACCAGATACTACATAAAGATCTAGGTTTCCATCATTGTCGGCATCAAAAAATTCTGCAGCGACATCTTCCTGATTCTTATGGATTTTAAATATGTTCTTATTTGCCTCGGAAAAAGAACCATCTTGCTTTTGAACAAACAGTGCTGCAGTTTGCCCTTTTGCTCCTCCAATGAAAAAATCATCTAGACCATCATTATTAATATCACCTACGGCCAAAGCAGGCCCGTTTTGAGAATATCGATGAGGTAAAAGGATTTCCTTTTTAAAATCATCAAATTCATTTTCTTTATGTAGAAATAACCCAGTTAATTGCTCATCAGTCTTAAAAATCACATCTTTTTTATGCTGCTTATCAATTTTGGGAGCAATAGCATCTTTATAATCAACCAAAATGGTACGGTTAGCTTTTACATTTTCTATTATTTGTTGTTTACCATCTGGCCATTCTATATTAAGTGATGTAATACTGTTCTCCTCACCAATTCCAAAATGCAACGAATGATCCACAGCAGACTGAAACCCCCTAGAAGCATATAGCTCTTTTGTTTGAATAATATTCTCTGTTTGCAGTACTACTTTAGCACCTATTCCGAAGGTATTTTTTCGAGAACCCTTGAATTTTATATCTAAATAATTTTTCTTTTGGGCTAGCTCGTTGGCCTTGTTTTGATAGATACTTGAAGGTTGGTTAATATTATTGGTTACAATATCCAGATCTCCATCATTATCCAAATCAGCATAGATAGCTCCATTGGTCGCTGTAGGCATTTCAAGCTCCCATTCTTCACTCTTTTCATCAAAAGTGAAGTCTGAATTGTTCAGATACAACAGATTAACCTCTTTTTTTTCTGGCATTACTTTTAAAAGGTCATTGTAATATTCGGCAATCAACGAATCTTTGTTAGTGTAAACTTCCATGTCTTTATAGAGTTTGGCCACTCTTTCTCGCTTGAACAAAATAAAATCATTGTTCCTAAAAGAGCGTAAAACCCCATTGGATACGAAAAGATCCTGCCAGCCATCATTGTCCATATCAAAAAAAAGAGGAGCCCAACTCCAGTTGGTCGTAGAAAGTTTTGAAAATTGTGCTATATCGGAGAATGCTGGTGACTTTCCGTCATCCATCATACTGCCTTGGTTAAGCTGAACAGTATTGAACATGTACTGATGGTGAAGTCCTTTTTCTACCAAACCATAAAATCGTTTAGGGTTCATTCCGCTCATATTGGTCTTAAGGTCGTAGTTGTTGTTGGAGACCATATCCACGGAAATGAAATCCATTAGACCATCATTATTGATATCAGCAACATCATTGCCCATAGAAAAATTAGAGATGTGGCCCGTAGCCTCGTTCATCACTTCTTTAAAAGAACCATTACCTTGGTTGATATACATATGGTCTTTTTCAGAATAGTCCATACCGATTATGATATCAGGCCATTTATCGTTATTGAGGTCACTAATTGCAACACCTAATCCATAGCCAATACCATTGTTGATAATACCACTTACTTCAGATACATCAACAAACATATTGTTGTCATTTCGATAAAGTTTATTGTTGCTGTAAGTGGATTTATTACCCAATAAAGTCTCTAGATTTGATTCTGTTTCACCAGGGTCTATATTATGATTGAGCAGAAACATATCTAAATCACCATCGCGATCATAGTCAAAAAAAGCGGCTTGAGTGGAATAATCGGAAATATCCAGACCATAATGAGCAGCATGCTCCTCAAATTCGGGAACACCTTCTGAATTGTTCCCTATATTAATATACAGTTCGTTCTTACGCATATCAGGATCGGGGTACTTGCCCGACTTGGAGACATAGATATCCAAACGGCCATCAGCGTTAATATCTACCGTTGTTACCCCGGTCGGAAAACCTTTTTCACCTTGAACATGAGCTTGAGCGGTTACTTTTTGAAATTGCAAATTTCCTTTATTAAGATATAGTGCATTGGGCTGAAGGTTGGCCGTAAAATAAAGGTCTACCAAATCATCATTGTTGAAGTCTCCGGCAGCAACACCCCCTCCATTATAAAGATATTCGTAAACAACTCCGTTTACACCGGGGCCTTCCGTAATTTGATTTACAAAGTCAAGTCCTGAAGCCTTTACTGGCACCAATTTATATAACGCTTCTTGCCCCCGATTTTCTTGTAACTGAGAATCGCTTTGTGCCTTCTTGCAAGTATAAAACACAAGTACTAGACCAAAAAAAAATGTCAACTTAACTTTATTAGTCATATTCTTCTGCCATAATTATTCTTTGTAACCAAATAGTACACTAAGTTTTTCTGTTGGAGCACTAGTTCGCGAATAGTACCGTATTTCAAAACGTTCTTGCGGCCCGCTTGACTTAAAAATAGGTGCTTTGGGCATTTTAAGGGCCATTTGTTCCTTACTCAACATAATTATCTGAAATGCGATAGTATCGTGAGCATTGGTAGGCGATAGGTAAAGACTGTCATTCTCATTAAAGCCATAATAAAAACTGCGGTAAGTACCGAATTTTGACTCACGTAAAATACTATCCTGACTAAAAACATAAAGACCCCAATCATGGCCTTCCTCAATTTGCACATGAGAGAGCCCATTGTAATAAATTAAGGCAGAGTCAACTTGCCAGGGTCCAATTATTTCTTTCTTAGCAATTCGGCCCTTATCGTCACAAGCAATGAAACTTGTAAATAGTATTGAGAAAATTATTGCAAAAATGAATCTAAGTTTCATTTGTTTATGATTTTACAACCAACTAAAAAAACAACAGTTTGCGAATTTTGAAATCACTCCGCCGTGTGACTAAAAAATTAGATATGGATGTTTCAATAGATAATGAATATTTTGAAAATAAAGAAATCAAAAGATTACTAATTAAAGATGGCTCCTAATACATAAAATGTACAATAGGAGCCATTACTTACTAACAACAAACAACGTGTTTTCTTAATAGTTCTCATTTTGAATAAGAACACCTTCACTTTTATCAATTTCACTTTGAGGTAATGGGAAATAATAATGTTTTGGTTTTACAAAGGTTCTGGAAGGATCGAACTGACCTCTGTCTTCACCATATATTGCGACAATGTCAACAATACCAGCTTTATCCCATCTCATTAAGTCCTGGTGCCGTTGGTTTTCACCAAACAATTCACAGCGCCGCTCGTGAATTAACTCTGTCATTCCCGCTCCAGAAACAGCTGCAAGTCCTGCTCTGGCTCGTACCGCATTTATTTCACTGTCTCCTGCACCAGCCCCATCTTTACGAATCTTTGACTCAGCCACAATCAAATAGACATCGGCGGAACGTAAAACAGGTACGTTATGGTCTCTGTTAATTGTTCCTTCTTCATCTTGGTTAAAACTCCAGTACTTAGTAAGACTAAGTCCTGTTTGGGTCAAATCTGGTGTAAATTCCACCATTCCCTGTCCTCCTTTTAAAACCATATCTCCTGGTTTTAAGATAGAAGATGTTAATCGAGAATCTCCGGCTTCAAATTCATCAACAATATCTTGTTGTGGATTGTGAAAATCCCAACCACCCCATGGCCTAGGGGCATCAAAACTTTTCGGCACATCTGCCCAACCGTCTAAACCTTGAGCAGCAAACAACATTTCTGGATTGTTCTCAGAAGCTACTTCAAAATTGTCTCTGAAATTACCGGCTAATTCATAGGGGCCATCGATAACTGCTTGACCAGCATCAATTGCTTTTTGAAACTCCTCTTCAAATAAATACATCTTAGCCAATAATCCGTAAGCTGAACCTTGATTGGCTCGTCCTAAATCATCACTTCCATATGTCTGTGGCAACAGGTCAACAGCCTTTAACAAATCAGCTTCTATTTGAGCCCGTATATCTTCAATAGGAGACTTTGCTACATTGAAGTTGTTCTCTATGGCATTTTGCTCAAGAATGAGGGGAACACCACCGTAAAGTACCGAAAACCTCCAATATGCAAACGCTCGTAGAAAATAGGCCTCTCCTAGAATACGATTTTTCAAAGTGGCGTCCATATCAATGTCAGGAACATTGATCAGTACCGCATTGGCACGAGCTACAATTTCATATTTAGCCTTCCACCCAAACCTGAAGCCATTGTTACTTGCGTCAAAGGTGAAGTTCTCCATAGGGGTTTCATAACCATGATCACCAGCTCTGAACAAATCATCAGAACTATTATCAAAAACATTCTCACTATGACCATAAATGTCTTCCCAGCGTAGTGGGCCATACAT
>CAZTLZ010000104.1:0-12513 GCA_964614665.1 uncultured Maribacter sp. | reverse complement strand
TCAGCGCCGATGGTACTGCTATACCAAGTGGGAGAGTAGGTCGCCGCCTTACTCGTACTGGACAAGTTTCAGTATTGCAAACCCCTTCACATAAAGTGAAGGGGTTTTTTTATGACCGAAATTCAAAACCGAAACTAAAGCATTCATCATATATATTGAAAGATCAGAATGAGAGGCTAAAGTTTACCAGTCATTTGTTGTAAATTGTAATTCATTGGTTTAATAAATAATTATCTTCCAAATACATTTTAAATTTAGAAAATGAAGAACCTTATATTTTGTTTTTCCCTCTTCCTACTTATTATAATATCATGTTCTGAGAAGAAAATATCTCCAAATAATACTGAAATAAATCCTGTAGTTGTTTTGCCTTTTCAATCAATGACATTAGATGATTTGTCTGACTTCAATGAAGCACGTGAAAATTGGAAAATAGTTAAAGGGGTTTATGTAAATCGAATAAAAGAAAATACTATTAGCTTTGACGAAGGATCAGGAGTTTTAGTAAATATGCCCGAGAATGATAAAAGTGACAACCTGGTAACCTCTTTTGAGCATGGTGATATCGAATTCGAATGTGATGTCATGATGCCCGTTAATTCAAATTCAGGTATTTATTTTCAAAGTAGATACGAGATTCAGCTTTTCGATAGTTGGGGTGTAGTTATTCCAAAACATGGTGATATGGGTGGCATTTATCAAAGATGGGATAAAACTAAGGAGAAAGGGCATGAGGGTTTCAAAGGTACCGCTCCCCTAGTAAATGCAGCAAAAGCACCAGGTTTATGGCAGCATCTAAAGGTAATTTTTCACGCTCCTGTATTCGATAAAGCTGGTTTTAAAATTAAAAATGCATGGTTTGAAGAAGTGCGATTAAATGGAGCATTAATTCATGAAAATATCGAGGTTGATGGCCCTACTCGTGGTGGCATTGACGGTTCAGAAGTTGCTAAAGCGCCGTTATTGATTCAAGGCGATCATGGCCCCGTAGCATTTCGGAATATGAAGTATAAGTTATTTGAAAGTGAAAAAGTAGAATTGATTGATGTTTATTTGAAAGAGTACGAAAACACATTGGCACTTTTCCCTGTCTTAGATAGTCTAGTTCCGGTTCGTGAAGTTCAAACAGATAGTATTTCAGCGACAATGGCCACAGGTGTTCGTCCTCAGAAATTATTGAATTATGTAGGAAAACTAAAAATTCCTAAATCTGGTGACTACCTTTTTGATTATAAATTGAATAGGGCTGGTGGTGCTCTTTTGATAGATAATGATACAGTTGTGTCTATGAATGGAAATTATAATTTGGATTCATTACGTGTTGCCAAAGTACCCCTAAAAAAAGGAGAAGTATCTTTTCAATTAATTTATAACAAACATGTTCCATGGCAAATAGGGTTTGGTTTATTCGTTGAAGGACCTGGAATTCAAAAACATGAACTACATGCTTCAAGTTCACTGAATTTACAAAGTGAAGAGGTTAACCCTGATTTTTTGGTAGCTGCTAAAGGTGAAACGATAACCCAAAGAGGTTTTTGGATGCACGAAGGAGAAAAAAGAACGCATATTATCGCAGTGGGCAATCCTCAAGGGGTGCATTATGCTTATGATTTGGAATATGGTTCACTGCTTCAGACATGGAGCGGAAACTTTATGGATGCTACAAAAATGTGGCAAGGAAGAGGCGAAAAACAACTTGGAGCGCCCGCAGGGTTCACAGTTTCATTGCATGGGGACCCCGATTTTTCATTTTTAAAAGATGAAAAATCTCGATGGCCTAGCGAGGCTTCTTTAAATAATTACAAACAACTAGGATACGAGTTTGATGCTGATGGATTTCCGATTTTTCTAAGCCAAATTGGAACGAGTAAAGTAACTAGTAAGTTCAGCCCTTCTCTAAAAGATCGTGGATTAAAGCGTGAAATTACAATTAGTGGTTCAAATGAAATATGGTTCAAGGTTGCAGATGGTTCTAATATTGAAAAATTACCTGATGGTACTTTTATCGTGAATAACGAAAGTTATTATGTTGATTTGATGAACAATAATGTAGAGCCAAAAATCAGAAATACAGGTGATTTTGATGAGCTGATCATTAAAATTCCTTCTGGTGAACAAAAGCTCGAATATAGTATCATCTGGTAAATACAAGAATGAAATGAAATATAGTTATAGCATAGTATTAGTTCTAATTTTCTTAGCCCAATCTCAATTCAACTTCGGACAAGAAACGTCAGAATTGGCGCAAAAGGAGGCGGAATTTTATAGAATTGTTGATGTGCCTATTCCAGATGATGTGCTTTTGGAAGTAGGAGGTCTGGCAATGACAGACAAGGACCAATTAGGGGTTTCAACCAGAAGAGGTGAGGTTTGGGTTATTGACGAACCCTACAGTAAAAATCCTATTTATAAAAGGTACGCGCATGGGCTACATGAACCTTTGGGATTGAACTTCAAAAACAATGGTTTTTATCTGTCGCAAAGGGGAGAATTGACACGTTTGGAAGATAAAAACGGAGACGGAAAGGCAGATGTTTATAAAACCATTTATTCTTGGCCATTATCTGGAAATTATCATGACTATTCTTACGGACCAAAATTTAAGAAAAACGGAAATATGTTGGTGACCCTGAACCTTTCTTGGATTGGTCATGGTGCCAGTTTATCTAAGTGGAGAGGATGGCTTTTAGAAATTACTCCTGATGGTGAAATGACTCCGATTGCCACGGGGCTAAGATCTCCATCTGGATTTGAATTGAATTCCGAAGAAGATATTTTCTATACTGAAAATCAGGGTGATTGGGTTGGTTCTGGTCGGATGACACATTTAGAGAAAGGTGATTTTGCAGGTAATCCTGAAGGCTTGGTATGGTCAGGTGAAGAAAATTCGCCAGTAGACCTTAAAATGGAAGATATAGAAAAAGAGTCCGGACTAAATATGTACGAATATGCCAAAAAGTTTCCAGCCATGAAGGCTCCAGCCATATGGTTTCCACATACGATTTTAGGTATATCGACTTCTGATATTCTTTATGATACTACAAATGGAAAGTTTGGACCCTTCGAAGGACAATTATTTATTGGTGATCAGGGACACAGCAAAATTATGCGCGTGTATATGGAAAAAGTAAATGGAGTTTATCAAGGTGCTGCCTTTAATTTCGTCGAAGGTTTTTCTTCAGGAATTCTTCGTATGATTTGGGGAAGTGATAATAGTATGTTCGTGGGTATGACTAGTAGAGGGTGGAGATCTACTGGCAACAAAGAATTCGGCCTTCAACGATTAGTATGGAATGGTAAAACGCCTTTTGAAATAAAAGCTATGAAATCACAAGCTGATGGTTTCGAATTGACATTTACGAAACCAGTGAATAGAAAAATTGCCTCAGATCCCTACACCTATAATATTACCAGTTTCAATTATAAATATCATTTCAAATATGGTAGCCCAGTAATTGATCAAAAGAAGGCTGAAGTTACAAAGGTGGAGTTATCTCAAGATAGATTAACCGCCAAATTGATTGTTCATGGAATGCGTTTGGGATACATACATCAATTACAAGCTTCAAGTTTGAAGTCCAGTTTGGGTGAAAACTTGTTGCACGATACTGGGTATTATACCTTAAACGAAGTCCCGGGAGGAGCGTTAAAATCGCCACCAACTGAACATATGACTAATTCTGTAAAGGGATTAGTACAAGAAAAAAGGGTGAATGAAATGCCTATTACATGGACAGACGGAATAGACAAAAAAGTTATTATTGGCACAAAACCAGGCCTGAAGTATGATATTGAAGAGCTTGAACTCGAAAGCGGTCAAAAAGTAGAACTTACCTTTAATAATAATGACGATATGATGCACAATCTAGTCATTACCCAAAGTGGAATAGAATCTGTTGATGAAGTATCCGATTTAGCTTTAAAACTTGGTTTAAATGGTCAAGATTTGAATTTCGTGCCTGAATCTGATTTAATCATCGTTCATACGGGTATTTTAGAGCCCGATTCTTCTGAAAAAATTTATTTCGAAACTCCTAGAAAAGAAGGAGAGTATTGGATAGTCTGTACCTTTCCTGGTCATGCTCAATCAATGCGCATAAAACTGATAGTCAAAGCCAGTGCTTAGCGCCTATCTTATATCTTGAATGCAGACAGCTTCCCCATACAAAAACGAAGAATGCCTCAACACAATTTCACATGGAATAGGTGCTATTCTATCTATTTTAGGAATGTTCTTTTTATTGAATCATAATTCGCAAAAATCAGAATATGCCACTTTCAGCATTTTGATTTATAGTATCACTTTGATTTCGATGTTCTCAATCTCTACGTTATATCATGTAACTGCCAACATCAAATTAAAAAAGAGTTTCAGAATTTTAGATCATATCAATATTTATCTTTTGATAGCTGGAACTTATACCCCTGTGGCGCTAATTACACTAGTTAACGGTAATGGTTGGACTATTTTTCATTCCGTTTGGATTATTGCAGCTCTAGGTACTTTGTTTAAAATATTCTATACAGGCAAATTAGAATTCCTATCGTTGGTCTTGTATGTTATTATGGGTTGGTTGATTATACTTGATTTTTCAAACCTTATCGATTATACGTCTCCTTTGGGCCTTAGACTATTGTTTCTTGGAGGTGCCTTTTATACCTTTGGCATCCTCTTTTATGTTTTGGAGCGCATACCCTATAATCATTTTATATGGCATGTTTTTGTTCTAGGAGGTGCTTTTAGTCATTGGTTGATGATTTATCTTGATGTGGTTTAAAGAAGACATAATTTCGAATCTTGAATAGTTAAAAAAAGTTAGCTTATGAGTAGGTTGTTAGCCGTGCTTTTATTGTTCTCTTTATTATCTAGTAGTGGATGTAAGGAAACCTTTAATGAGCCAGTAATTTCCTTGGAAGATTATGTGTTGGAAGATGGATTTACTTTGGATATGGTCGCCTCAGAACCACTTTTGATTGCCCCGGTTGCAATTGATTTTGATGATAAGGGAAGGATCTGGGTGGCTCAGATGCCTGGCTATATGAACGATATGCGCGGTACAGATGAGGCAAACCCTGTTGGAAGTATTACTATTTTAGAAGATTTAGATGAAGATGGTATCTTCGACCACTCGAAAGTGTTTCTAGACAGTTTGGTTATGCCGAGGGCTTTAGCACATGTATATGGTGGACTTTTGTATGCAGAACCTCCGAATTTGTGGTTTGCAGAAATTGAGGACGACAAACCTGTTAATAGGGTACTTGTTGATTCAATATATGCCGCTGAAGGCAATCCAGAACATCAACCCAATGGATTACTCCTTAATATTGATAATTGGATTTATAACGCAAAATCCAATTTTAGATATCGTCTAAAAGATGGAGTGTGGGAAAAAGAACCAACTACGTTTCGGGGTCAATGGGGTATGAGCAAAGATAATTTCGGACGCCTTTATTACAATGACAATTCACGACAATTGCTTGGGGATCACATTTTACCAAATCGTTTAAGTCGTAATAGGTATTTTACACCCGCCAAAGGAGTCTCGCAAATGCTTACTAGAGACCAACGTGTATATCCCTTGCATGCAACTACTGTAAATCGAGGCTATGCAAAAGGTGTTTTAGATAGTGATAGTTTATTGGTTAACGCTACAGCGGCGTGTAGTCCGCTGATTTACCGAGGAGGCATGTTTGCTCAAGAATATGAACAGAATGCCTTCGTTTGTATTCCCGAAGGAAATTTGATAAAGCGAAATATATTGACTTTCCGGGGTGATTCGACATTGGCAAAACAAGCTTATGAAGGTAAAGAGTTTTTAGCTTCTACAGATGAGGGGTTCCGCCCCGTGAACTTAAATAATGGTCCTGACGGAAGTATGTACATCGTAGATATGCATCGCGGTATGATCGGACATCATGCTTATTTAAGTCCGTATTTGAAGGAAAAAGTCAAGATTAATCGCTTGGATACACTGACCAATTTTGGTAGAATACTAAAGGTCCGTAAAAAAGGAGAAATCGATCAAACTAAAATTGATTTTAAATCGTACGAAAATCAAGAACTGGTTAGCTTGTTAAGTCACAAAAATGGATGGATGAGAGATAAGGCTCAGCAACACCTTATTTTTCGAGATGCAAAAGGAATTGTTGACATTCTAAAAAAAATCATACTTGATGGCGAGAATTCTATCGCGAAAATTCATGCGTTATATGTACTGGAAGGATTGAACGAATTAAATGTCGACTTTCTCATTGAAGCAGCAAAATCTGATAACGGAAATCTAATTGCACATACTATTGTTTTATTAGAACAATTTGTTTCAGTTGATAATGCTGATAATGCGAAAAACCTTTTTGAAGAATTGTTGAATGCCGATGACACCCAAACAGACCTCTATTTGCTTTCTACTCTGGGAAAATGGATGGTCGTTAATGAAAAATCATTTTTCCCTTTAATGGTGAAGATTGTAAATCGTCATAAAGGAGTACCAATTTTTAGAGAAGCATTTTTAAGTGGGTTAGAGAGTAAGGAAGACTATATGAAGGAATCTCTAAATTCTTTGGATTTTGGTGACCCCATGTTGATAGCTATGATAGAAGAGGTTATCGAAAAGCGGGAAATGGATGTCGTAAACCCTATCTTTTCTAGGAAATTTCTAGTTGAGGATAATCGAACTAGCGGTGCAAAACTATACTATGGAATTTGTGCTTCTTGTCACGGACTTAATGGCAAAGGAATCGAGGGCTTGGCGCCTCCTTTGATGAACTCGGAGCATGTAGCCGATGCACAAAGGTTAGGTCTCATTATTTTACATGGACTAGAAGGACCCATTACCGTTAAAGGTCAGCGTTATGATTTGAATTTGGCCATGCCCGGTTTAATTCGAAACGATGAGATAACCGATAAAGATATTGCAGGTATTATTGCTTATGTCACCAATGCCTTTTCTGACGAGCCAAAATGGTTGAAAACCGAAGAAGTCGTTAAATTTCGGGAGGCTCGGCCGAAGAGTGGTGCAGAATATACAGAGGAAGAACTTTTGAACTACACGGATAAATAGTAGTGATATTTTTAGGAACTAGCTATTCGATAGGACATCTTGATATTCATGAAAGAATTCTTCGAATTGACTCATGTTTTTATTTAAAAAAATCATGGTCTCTTGCCAAGTATTTTTATTATGAATTGAAACCTGGTTCATCTCTACGTACACTCTTGAAATTTCCTTTCCATTTTCCAATAGAAAAGAATCTTCAAAAATAACCTTCAGCAAGAACCCCTCTTTTAAAATAGACCTCAAAGAGCTTATTTTTTCCCAGAGCGCTATCCGATTCTCTAAATTTGAATGTTCAACATCCATAGAAACCGCAGCCTTTTTCAAATCAAAGTGAAAGCGAAAGACCAGTCCTTTGATTTTGGTATTATAAAGAACCCACTTTTTGGGGTATGATTTTCCAAAGGCAACCCAGAAGTCTTGACGTAATTTTTTCGATTCTTCTTTAGTGAACATTTTGGTTTACAAGAAATAAGCTGTAACAATGGCCAGAATGATTACAATAAGCTTGCGCAGATTGAACTTATGACCTTCTGAACTTTCAAAAAGAATGACCGTTGATATATGCAGAAATACCCCAATGACCAAAGCGGTTATCGGTGCGTAATAATCAGTGGCAAATTCGAAGTTGGCTGCCGTATAACTACCAAAAGGCGTCATCAATGAAAACAAAAGAATAAAGAAAACCGCTTTTACCGACGTCACTTTAGATTCCAACAAAAACATACTTAAAATAATTGCAATAGGTATTTTATGAATTAGAATACCATAAATAATAGTATCGTGTTTTTCAATTGGAAATCCTTCTAAAAAAGCATGTACTGAAAGGCTTAGAAATAATAACCATGGAAAGGCATTTTTGTCTTTGTTATGATGTACATGGCCATGCTCGGCACCTTTGGAAAAGAACTCCAAGAAGATTTGAAGTAAAATTCCCAATAAGACAAAAATTCCAACGGTCTTGGCATCTGAATTCTCATACGCGGATGGAAATAACTCGAAAACCGTCAGGGCTAAAAGAAAGGCCCCGCTGAAAGCCAATAGTAATTTAAAGTTTTCTTTGTGCCTCGGTTTTACAATAAACACAAATGCAAAACTTAATAAAACTCCCAGAACGGGAAGCAGATAGGTCATTCAGACTAAATTATTTGGTTGTTCAATTTCTGATTCAACACAATTATAAGGGCTAAAAATACAGTATTTTTGCTGCAATATTAATTGCAGGCATGAACAAAAATTTTAAAATGGTCGCTAAGACCTTGTTCGGTTTTGAGGAAATATTGGCTAAAGAACTCCGAAATCTTGGCGCTGGAAATGTGCAGGAAGGGGTACGAAGCGTTTCTTTTGATGGTGATACGGGTTTTATGTACAAAGCAAACCTTTGCTTACGTACGGCTATTAAGATTATCAAACCTATTCAGTCGTTTGGCGTTCGGAATGAGAACGAATTGTATCGAAAAATCTATTCAATGGATTGGGGCGATTATCTCTCGGTAGATACCACCTTTGCGATTGACGCTACTGTAAACTCAGAAAATTTTAGCCACTCTCTTTATGTTTCGCAAAAGGCAAAGGACGCCATCGTTGACAAGTTTAGAGATACTGAAGGTAAAAGACCCAATGTAGATGTGCGGCATCCCGATATTCGTTTGAATATTCATATTCAAAAGGAACACTGTAATATTTCTTTGGATAGTTCAGGAAGGTCCTTACATCAGAGAGGTTATAGAGTCGCTACGAACATCGCGCCAATCAATGAGGTTCTTGCTGCCGGCCTTCTTTTGTTAAGTGGCTGGGATGGGCAGTGTGATTTTTTAGATCCAATGTGTGGTAGTGGAACCATGCTTACCGAAGCGGCCATGATCGCATGTAATATTCCTGTAAATATCAATAGAAAAGAATTTGCTTTTGAAAAGTGGAATGATTTTGACGAGGAACTTTTCGAGAAGATTATTGATGCCAGTTTGAACAAGACCCGAGAGTTTCATTATAAAATTATGGGTTATGACAAGGCACCGTCTGCGGTGCGAAAGGCAATGGAAAATGTTGAAAATGCTAATCTTGCTGAATATATATCCGTAGAAAGAAAGAATTTTTTCAAGACTACCAAATTCACTGATAATCATTTGCATATGGTTTTTAATCCACCCTATGGTGAACGATTGAACCGTCGTGATTTGGATTCTGATTTTGATGTGGAGACTTTTTATTCGGATATCGGCGATACCCTAAAACGGGAATATTCAGGGACCGATGCTTGGTTTATCACTTCAAATCTTGAAGCTTTGAAATTTGTTGGTCTACGCCCATCTCGAAAAACAAAGGTATTCAATAGTCATTTAGAATCTCGATTGGTAAAATATGTGATGTACGAAGGAAGTAAAAAAGCAAAGAAAAACTTATCAACCGAATAATCGTTGATCATTGTTCCTCTTCAATGGGTTGTGGTACTTCCTTTTTCTTTTTGGGCACTCTAGCCTTCCTATAAAGTGGTAAGAAATAGGATAACGTAAAATTATAACCAATACCGAATCTGGCACCATCGGTCACTTTGTTGAAACCAGGTATGAATAGATTTCTAAAATTCTCGGGTTCATTGTTCGTTATGTATGCTCCTAAACGAACACTACCGCCCAAATAAATATTGGAAACTAATTCTGTCTTGACACCTAATACAAATTCCAACCAAATTGAACTTAAGCCGCTGAACTCTCTCGCTTCTGAAGAGCCTTCTACAAACCCATCAGGGCTCCAATAACGATTGGAATCGAATATCTGGTAGTTATTCAAGGTTTGAGTGAAATTGCTATATGCAACTCGGCCACCAATGTAGATTAGATTCTGTTCATCTAGCCAGTTGCCATATGTGTTATAGTCAATTCCTACTTTAAGATAACTTCCCGATGTTGTAAAATTATAAAGGTCTTCTTGGCGGTCTCTTTTTTCATTACCAAGTTCTGCAGCCAAATAGAGATTTTGTGTAATGCGATAATCACCAACGACTTCAAAACCAGTATATTCAGGTTCGAAAAAGGCAATAGTTGGCCGGCTCAAATCGATACCTACACGTAGCCCGTAAGCTTCTTTATAGACCAAGGTGTCCTTTGGATGTAAATCGACCGGTTCATCTTGCGCCAGGCCTAAAACGCAAAAACACAAGAAAACTATACTAGTGAAATATCTTGACATGGGCTGATAGGGTATCTTCTTTTTTTACCAATGCTTTGGTAATCTCAACATTCTTTATCCAATTTTCAGCATCGGTGATAGTAGCTGAACTCAAATTATTATAGTTGGCAATAAAACCGCAAGCCCTTCCAATAAATTCCTCTTGAACCTCATACGAAAAGTTGAGTCCATCTATATTGCCAGTTTCAAAGCCATCCTCATCGCTAGCGGAATCTACAATAAACAAAAATTCGGAAATGGTCTCTCCGGGGTTTAAAGGAATAGCAATGGAATCCAATGCCGATCTATCTGAAAATGTACTTACGGTAAAATCCTTTCCGGCACCAGCTACCCTTAAGCTAGGCACTTCCTTGAACTCTGTTGGGTTTTCGATATCGTAAAAACGTATGATTAATTGTGGCGTGTCTCCCTCTACACATATATCATCTTTTTCGCAGGCCGAAAAGAAGATGGTTCCCAGTAGAATAACAAGAACGGATATTCGTTTGTACATACGTTTATAGCTTGGTTAAAAGTACAATATTTTCCACGTGGTGCGTCTGAGGAAACATGTCTACAGGTTGCACTTTTTCAACCTTGTACATTTCTTTCATCAATTCCAGGTCCCTAGCCTGGGTAGCACTATTGCAGCTAACGTAAACGACTTTTGATGGACCTATGTTTAAAATCTGTTGTACCACATCCTTATGCATACCATCTCTTGGAGGGTCGGTGATAATAACATCGGGCGTTTCATGAGCCGATATAAAATCTTCATTGAAGACATTTTTCATATCCCCGACATAGAAATCTACATTCTCGATATTATTGTTCTGGGCATTCTCCTTTGCATCTTGAATCGCCTCAGGAACAGATTCTATTCCTATAACTTTTTTTGCCTCTTTAGATATAAATTGAGCAATTGTACCAGTACCGGTATAAAGGTCATAGACGATTTCGTTTCCTGATAAACCTGCTAGTTCACGGGTCAATTTGTATAATTCGTAAGCCTGTTCCGAATTGGTCTGGTAAAAAGATTTTGCATTAATCTTAAATTTCAAGCCCTCCATTTCTTCAAAGATATGGTCACGGCCAGCGAAACATATCACTTCTTGGTCATATATGGTATCATTTTGCTTTGTGTTAACGACATAGAGCAAAGCCGTTATTTCGGGAAAGGTTTGGTTCAAATGATTCAAAAGCAAATTCCGTTTGGTTTCATCATCCTCAAAAAACTGAATTAAAACCATGATTTCTCCTGTAGAGGAGGTGCGAATCATCAGAGTACGCAACATACCAAATTGATTTCGTGGATTGAAAAAGGTGATGTGATGTTTTTCTGCAAAGGCCTTGGTTTCCAGTCGGATGGCATTGGAAGGGTCGGTCTGCAAATGACATTTTTTAATATCCAGAATTTTATCCCACATTCCCGGAATGTGAAAGCCTAAGGCATTTTTATCCTCGAAAATGACATCGGATTGTAATTCTTCCATGCTCAACCAGCGGCTATCGGAGAAGGAAAATTCCATTTTATTGCGATAGAAATATTGTTTTTCCGAACCCAAAATCGGACTGATTTCCGGTAGTTCTAGATGGCCTATTCTCTGAAGATTGTTTTCTACCTCTTTTTGTTTATAGAATAACTGATGCTCATAACCCATATGTTGCCACTTACAACCACCACATGTTCCGAAATGTTCACAAACTGGGTTTACCCGTTTTTTTGACAGTGTTTTGAAATTGATGGCGCTCCCTTCGAAATAGTTTTTTCTTTTTTTCGTAGTTTGAATATCAACAACATCACCCGGTACGGTATTCGTCATGAAAATTATCCTGCCATCAGGTGCCTTCCCCATGGTCTTTCCTTTCGCTCCGGCATCGATAACCTCTATGTCCTCAAAAATTTGACGCCTGTTCTTTTTTCGCATTGGGCAAAAATAGGAATTGAATGTCTTTATTCTCTTAACTTTAAAAGGAATAACACTTTTTTAAGGAAAATTTGAACCTTTTCTTCAAACCTTGGTCTTAATAGTAGAAATCAATAATGTTGGACTCCAATAAAATATTCGATGGTTTGTTAGTGTTGCAATATAGATCGGGGGCGGATAAAGCATTAAGCATTTTGGTCAAAAAATACCATGGTAAGCTATGCAGCCATTCCTATTGGTATACACAAGATATTGATGCTTCAAAGGATATTGTTCAAGATTGCTGGCGCATTATTATGAACAAGCTAGATAGTTTGGAAGACCCTAACTTATTTGGCAGTTGGGCTTTTCGAATAGTGACC
>CAZTLZ010000103.1:0-12537 GCA_964614665.1 uncultured Maribacter sp. | reverse complement strand
AATTACCTGATGATGGTTATCAAAAAAGGGAATTTGACCCTCGCTCTGGAGCTGGGGCCTTTTCCTATTACGATTACTCAACTCCGGTAGAATCTCCAATTTTAAAGCGCTACATCAGAAGACATCGTTTGGAGAAAAAAGACCCCACGGCAGCGGTAAGTGAAGCTGTAGAACCTATAATTTATTATTTGGATAACGGAACTCCAGAGCCAGTTCGTTCTGCGCTGTTGGAAGGCGGACGTTGGTGGAATCAAGCCTTTGAAGCTATTGGATATAAAGACGCCTTTCAAGTGAAAATATTACCAGATGATGCGGATCCGCTCGATGTTCGCTACAATGTAATACAGTGGGTACATCGCTCGACTAGAGGTTGGAGTTATGGAGCAAGTGTTACTGATCCGAGAACTGGAGAGATTATGAAAGGGCATGTTAGTTTGGGCAGCTTACGCATTCGTCAAGATTTTTTGATTGCCCAGGCGTTGATGAACAAACCGTATGCAGAGCGTGATGACAACCACCAACCAATGTTGGATATGGCAATTGCCAGAATTCGTCAGCTTTCGGCTCATGAGATTGGCCACACCTTGGGTTTTGCACATAACTACGCTGCGAGTACAACGAACAAAGCTTCCGTGATGGATTATCCACATCCCCAGTTTTCTGTAAAAGAGGGAGCAATTGATTTTTCAAATGCATATGCCGTCGGAATTGGTGATTGGGATAAAGTTTCGGTAGCCTATTCCTATGAAACTTTTCCTAAAGGAGCGAATGAAAAAGAAAGCTTAAATAAAATCTTAGAAAAATCTGCCGCTGATGGATTACGTTTTATTACAGACCAAGATGCCCGACCAAGGGGTAGTGCGCATGTTTTAGCCCATCTGTGGGATAATGGTAAAAGTGTTAGTGAAGAATTGGATGCGATGTTGAGCGTTCGTAAAACAGCAATCAATAATTTCTCTATCGATAATATTCCCTCAAACCAGCCGAACTCTGTTTTAGAGGATGTTTTTGTACCTCTCTATTTCTTCCATAGATATCAAACCGAGGCTGTAGCTAAAGTCGTTGGAGGTTTGGAATATAATTATGCAGTAAAAGGAGACGGACAAGAAACAGTTCGAGTGGCGGATAAACAGGTGCAAGAAAAGGCTTTGAAAAGTATTTTAAAAACCTTAGATGCTTCGGTTATTGCAATTCCGAAGGAAAAACTTTCCTTGTTCCCGCCAAGAGCTTTTGGTTATCCACGAACTCGAGAATCAATCAATGGAAAAACTGGGGTTTCATTCGATGCGCTTTCCGCTGCCGAAACTGCCGCTGACATGACTTTGGGCTTGTTGTTACATCCAGAGAGAGCATCGCGTTTGATTCAGCAAAAAGCAACCGATACCGATAATTTAGGGTTGGAAGATGTTTTAAGTCAACTTGTTACAAATACTTTCCTACAAACTAATAAAGATTCATATATAGGTGAAGTTCAAAACACTATTAATTTCAGAGTTTTATTTCATTTGATGAATCTTGCGGGTCATGATAAAGTACATCCTCAAGTAAATGCAATTGCCAACAGCGTACTTGGTGATTTGAAATCGAACTTACTTAAAAGTGGAAAGAATACAACCGCACTGGAAGTGGTTCGCAGAATAAATGCATTTAACGCGCATCCTGATAAATTTCAAGTTGTTGAAGCACCAAAATTACCTGATGGTTCACCAATTGGAATGGACTGCTTTCATTAGAATAACAACTCCAAATACAACTTCCATTGGAAATAAATCTAATTAGTGATACCGTTACAAAGCCCTCTAAGGGAATGCTTGACGCAATGATGCGTGCCGAGGTGGGTGATGATGTTTTCAAGGCAGATCCTTCTGTGAATGCTTTGGAAGAAAAGGTGGCTCATATGTTTCAGAAGGAGGCCGCTTTGTTCTTCCCATCGGGCACTATGACGAATCAGACTGCTATTAAGTTACATACAAATCCTGGGGACCAAGTTATATGTGATAAGTATGCCCATATCTACAATTATGAAGGTGGTGGGGCAAGTTTCAACAGTGGTGTGTCTTGTAAATTGATTGACGGGTATAGAGGAATGATGACCGCCGAGCAGGTAGAGGCAGCGATTAATCCACCGGATTTTTACCATAGCCCTCTTACGTCGCTAGTTTGTATAGAGAATACGACCAATAAGGGTGGAGGGGCTTGTTGGGATTTTGAAGAATTGAAAAGAATCAAGCAAGTATGTGTGAGGCACGGTTTGGGCTATCATTTAGATGGAGCGAGGTTATGGAATGCCATGGTGGCCAAAAGTGAGACTTCAAAACAGTACGGAGCCCTTTTTGATACAATTAGCGTTTGTCTTAGCAAAGGCCTTGGTTGCCCTGTCGGATCTGTTCTAGTAGGTAGTGAAAATGATATTCAAAAGGCCTTACGCATTCGAAAAATTCTTGGTGGGGGTATGAGACAAGCAGGATTTTTGGCTGCAGCTGCTAGTTATGCCTTAGATCATCAAGTAGAACGTCTTTCCAAAGATCATCAAAAGGCCAAAGAAATAGGAGAGGAGCTTAAAAGCCTTTCATTTATAAAAAAAGTCGAACCTATTGAGACGAACATCATCATTTTTGAGATTGACGAAGTTCAGCTTTCAGTGGAGCAGTTTGTTGAGAACTTAAAGCAAAATAATATTCAAATTATAGGCATGGGGCAAGGCAAGCTGCGAATTGTTACCCATATGGATTATACCGATGCAATGCATGACGTTTTTTTAAGTATTCTGAGAAAATTATGAGGTTAGGAATTTGAAAGTTCAAGCACTCTCTTCTTTAGGTTTTTGATGCCATTTTCCAAACCCGCCTCAGAATTGTACAACTGGCTACTACCAAGTAGCTTACCATCAATATTTTTCAAGTCAAAAAGAAAATAACCGCTATGGTCGGTTTTTCGCTGGAAAAGGTTTGGTTGAAAAACCAAGCTGTAGAGACTCTTAATGGCGTCATGAACTTCCCTTTCAGTTTTATAAGAAGTTCCTTTTAGCAAAGTTTGTCCACTTTTAGATTTTAAGAAGAAAACGTATTCTTTTTCACCTTGTTTTTGAACTTCAATCATGATTTCCAGTTTAAGAATCTACAATCTAATAAACTCAAAGAGTTATTAAATAAAAAAGAAAAAGCATTTTACTAAATGATGTTGGAAACATCAACTGGGTAATAATTTAATGTTTTATTCGATGAAATGCATGTTTAGGAAAAAAAGATTCTTAATAATTAGTTAAAATTCCATATTAGTGCACCACCATTATTATAAACATTAAACACTAACAAAGATGAAAAAAGTACTTTTCTTTTTTGCAGCTATGACTGCATCAATTTCTATGGCGCAAGATTTACCCGCCAATCCCGAACCTGGTAAATGCTATGTACGCTGTACCACTCCCGACGTATATGTCAATGAAACAGTTACATTGACTATTAAACCCGCTTATAAGGTTTTAAAGACCGTACCCGCTACTTTCAAAACAGTTACTGAAAGAGTTGAGGTTAAAGCTGCTGGTAAGAAGTTAACCGTGGTTCCTGAGAAATGGGGAACTGAAACGGTTACCTATGTTTCTAAAGAAGGAGGTAATACATTGCGTATAGCACCTGCTAGCTTTGGTACGGGTTCGGAGACTATTGAAATCAAACCGGCTTATGCGCAATGGGAGCTTGGTGCTTCGGCACCTGATTGTAGTTCAGGTAATCCTGATGATTGTAGATACTGGTGCTACAAGGGTTATCCTGCAGAGTTCACTACTATAGAGACTACTACTTTAGCTAGTGATGCTTCTGTGAGTAAGACGCCTATTGGCTCTCAAAATGCAACATATACTAAAAGAGTTCTTTTGGAGCCTGCTAAAGTTGTTGAAGAGGTAATTCCTGCTGAGTTCAAGGAAATTACTAAAACTGTTTTAGATAAGGATGCCTATACATCGGAAGAAACGGTACCGGCTGTGACTAAAACCGTCACTAAGGAAGTTTTAAAAGAAAAAGGCGGATTAACCACTTGGAAAGAGGTAGAATGTTCTTTAGTTGAGTACCAAGCTTTGCCAATCAACTGGAATCTTGGTAGCGCTACCCTTACATCAACAGCTAAGAATATTATCGATACGAGATTGATGCCCGTTTTAGAGCAAAACCCTGGGGTTAAAGTTGAGCTTGCTTCTCATACGGATGTCAGAGGTTCAGCTTCAAGTAATAAGGACCTTTCTGAAAGAAGAGCTAAAGCCGTTGCCGACTATTTAATTACAAAAGGAGTGAACGCTAGTCTTTTGGTAGCTAACGGATATGGTGAGACAAAAACGAAAAACAGATGTAAAGAAGGTGTTTCGTGTACAGAGAGAGAGCACTCTGTAAATAGAAGAACAGAATTCAGACTAATCAATAACTAGTTGAGAATTTAATTGATCAACCAGAAGAAAGGGCTTCCCGTAATGGAAAGCCCTTTTTTAATTTGGGTAGATTATATATTATTGGTATTTCTTAAGAAGGTCTAGGTGATATCTAATTTCTCCGTTCATGCTATAGCCTGAATAGGCATCCAATTCTTTTCCCTTTGAATTCAAGATGGTTAATAGTGGTACTGCTCCTTTTCTATTTAGTTTTGATGAAATTTCCTTGTTGTGATGCAATTGGTCAGCGGAGATTAAATCTCTGTTCATAGGTATATCAACATATAACATAACGTAGTCATTCGAAATGTCTTGAAAAGTCGAGGTTTCAAAGAGGTCTTTTTTTAACATTTTACACGGAGCGCACCAATCGCTACCTGTAAAAAATACTAGCACATTCTTATCTTCCGTTTCAGCTTTAGCTAAGGCAGCATCATAATTAGTAAACCACGCACTTTCCATAACCGCTGATTTATCAGCCTGAGCAACCGCAAAAAATGGTAGAATCAAAAGTATAATCAGGTTTTTCATCTTTGAAGTTTTTTTAGTTTGGAGCAATAAACTTGCCATTTTAGACCAAGTATGCCAAGGATTATGTTTAATTGTAACGACAAAACCTTTAGTTTATTACGAGGTGTCGCCCCTTTGCTTATTTAAACAGACCGCCCATTCCAGGTATATTAGGCATTCCCTCTTTGGCAACGGCGGCCAATTCGCTTTCATTGATTTGAGTAGCCTTTTCGATAGCTTTATTCATCGCTAATACTAAATAATCTTCTAGCTGCTCCTTTTCAGCTAATAAACTTTCGTCTATAGAAACGTCTTTGATTTTTCTATTAGCAGTTATAGTGACTTTTATTAACCCATTGGCCACCGTTTCCTCCAAGGTAACTGTATCCAAGCGTTTTTTGGTTTCCTCAACCTTTTGTTGGGTCTCTTTGAGTTTTCCCATCATACCCATCATATCTCCAAACATAATGTGGTCTTTTGAATTAGTACTTTTCAAAATTACTAAATTGTTGCGATAACCACATTAATATGCCTCACATAGAAAAATACAAAGTTGTTCTATTAGGATGTATTATTTTTGCGGCTTCTTGCCAAACCAAGAGAAGGAATATGAACAAAGTCAAAGCCCCCATTGCTAAGAAAGCACCCAAGGAACTAGTTAAACACAATGACGTTCGTGTAGATGATTACTATTGGATGAATGATAGGGAGGATCAAACTGTAATTTCCCATTTAGAAGCGGAAAACTCCTATTATTCTCAAATGACGGAACATACCAAGGACTTCCAAGCCAATCTCTTTGAAGAAATGAAGAGTAGGATCAAAGAAGACGATTCATCGGTTCCATATAAGAAAAATGGGTATTGGTACATCACACGCTATGAAATGGGGAAAGAGTATCCCATCTACTCAAGAAAAAAGGAAACCCTAGAGGCTGAGGAGGAAATTCTTTTCGATTGTAATGAACTTGCCAAGGGGCATGATTTTTTCCATATGTCAAGTTTCTCCATTAGTCCGGATAATAATCTCGCCGCTTTCTCGGTTGATACGGTATCGCGAAGAAAATATACTTTACAAGTAAAGAACCTGAAAACTGACGAAATTTTATCTGATAAAGTTGATAATACTGCTGGAAACGCTGTTTGGGCAGACGATAACAAAACTTTGTTTTATAGTAAACAAGATGATGTTACCCTGCGCTCAGACAAGATATTCAAGCATTTTTTAGGAAGTCAATCTCCTGATACCTTGATTTTCAATGAGACGGATGAGACTTTCGGAACTGCCGTCTACAAATCCAAGTCAAAAAAATATATCATAATAGTGTCTTACAGTACACTTACTATGGAGTTCCAGACTTTACGGGCTGACGATCCCAATGGGGAGTTCAAAGTATTTCACCCTAGGACCCGCGGGCTTGAATATTCAATCTCACATTATGAAAATGATTTTTATGTATTAACCAACAAAGATGGAGCCATTAATTTTAAATTGATGAAGGTGTCCGAAGGCGACACTACAGCTGAAAATTGGAAAGAATTCATTGCCCATCGAGAAGATGTTTTATTGGAAGGAATTGATATTTTCAAAGATTATTATGTCCTGTCAGAGCGTAAAAATGGGCTAAATGAGCTCAAAGTAGTGCGTTGGGATGGATCGGACAGCTATTATTTACCTTTCGAAAGTGAAACCTACATGACCCATGTAAGTACAAATCCTGATTTTGAGACTGATGTTCTCCGGTATTCGTATAATTCAATGACAACACCTAGTTCAATCATTGATTTTAATATGCGGACGAAAGAAAGAAAAATCAAAAAGGAGCAGGAGGTTCTGGGTGGTACCTTTGATAAGTTCAACTACATTGAAAAACGTATTTGGGCAAATGCCAGAGATGGGATGAAAATACCAATGTCTTTAGTGTATCATAAAGACACAAAAATAGAATCCAACACCCCAATTTTACAATATGCTTATGGCTCATACGGTTCAACCGTAGATCCTTATTTTTCTACAGTTCGCTTAAGTTTATTGGATAGAGGGTTTGTATATGCCTTGTCGCATGTAAGGGGCGGACAATATTTGGGTCGTCCTTGGTATGAGGATGGTAAACTTTTGAAGAAGAAGAACACTTTTACAGATTTTATTGATTGTTCAAAATATTTAATCGAGGAAAATTATACCAATGCCGATCATTTATATGCCATGGGAGGCTCTGCAGGCGGTTTGTTGATGGGTGCAATAACAAACATGGCACCCGAACTATATAATGGCATAGTTGCGTCTGTGCCTTTCGTCGATGTGGTTACGACCATGCTTGACGAGTCTATTCCCCTTACCACAAGTGAGTTTGATGAGTGGGGAAATCCGAATGAAAAGAAGTATTATGATTATATGAAATCGTATTCCCCTTATGACAATGTTATTGAGAAAGGCTATCCGAATATGTTGGTAATTACCGGCCTTCACGATTCTCAAGTGCAGTACTTTGAACCTGCTAAATGGGTCGCTAAATTAAGAGAGATGAAAACGGACAATAATCTGTTGCTGTTCGACATCAACATGGAAGCGGGTCATGGTGGGGCTTCCGGACGTTTTGAAGCATTAAAGGAGGTAGCCAAAGAGTACACTTTTTTGTTGGATTTGGAAGGAAAAATAGAGTAGTTAAAAAAAAACAGTAATTTTGCCTTTGAATTTTATGTACCCTGAACGACATAATTTTTCAAAAACCTAGATACCCTCTATGGAAAACCAAATTAACGCCTATAACAATGTTTCAGAACTCATAGGCAAGACTCCCCTGATTAAGCTAAATAGAATAGCTGAAAAACTAACTGGTAGTTTTTATGCCAAAGTTGAAGCTTTCAACCCAGGTCATTCGGCGAAAGATCGAATTGCCCTACACATCATAGATGAAGCCGAACGTAAAGGAATTTTAAAGCCAGGCAGTACAATTATAGAAACCACCTCTGGCAATACTGGATTCAGTATCGCCATGGTTAGTATTATCAAAGGTTATGAGTGTATACTGGCCGTAAGTTCGAAGTCATCTCAAGATAAAATTGATATGCTCCGCTCAATGGGGGCTAAAGTATACGTGTGCCCAGCCCATGTTAGCGCTGATGACCCCAGATCATACTACGAGGTTGCAAAGCGTTTGCATCAAGAAACCAAAGGTTCGATTTATATCAACCAATATTTCAATGAATTGAACATTGAAGCACATTATAAAACTACAGGGCCTGAAATTTGGGAGCAAACCAATGGAAACATTACACATTTAATCGCTTGTAGTGGAACAGGTGGGACTATCTCCGGTACGGCCAGATATCTAAAGGAACAGAACCCTGATGTCCGTGTAATTGGAGTTGATGCCTTCGGATCAGTTTTGAAGAAATACCACGAAACCGGTGAATTGGATACTGATGAAATATATCCGTATCGGATAGAAGGTTTGGGTAAAAATTTGATTCCTGGTGCCACGGATTTTGAGTGTATCGACGAGTTCATTAAAGTAACCGATGGAGAAAGTGCACATATGGCTCGTGCAATATCGAAGACTGAGGGTATTTTTGCCGGATATACGTGTGGTGCTGTGATGCAAGCTGTCAAGCAATTGAGTGCGATAGGCGAGTTTGACAAGGACAGTAGGGTAGTAGTGATATTCCCTGATCATGGATCTCGATATATGAGTAAGATCTATAGTGATGAGTGGATGGAGGATCAAGGATTTTTGAACAATAGTAGTGTAGAGGAAACCCAGCAAATAACGGAGGTTCGATAAAAAACGTTAATAATATTTTAAAAAAGGCAATGACGAAAAGGTTCATTGCCTTTTTTTCTAGTGTAAAATCTATATTTTTGCAGTACCGCAAAGGTTTTCAAAAACTCAACCAAGCTCAATGAGAGATATATTTGATAGAATTATAGAAAATAAGGGGCCATTAGGTAAATGGGCTTCTCAGGCCGAGGGGTATTTTGTTTTTCCAAAATTGGAAGGACCAATTTCTAACAGAATGAAATTCCAGGGCAAGGAAGTAATAACATGGAGTATCAATGATTATCTTGGGCTTGCGAACTTACCTGAAATCAAAAAAGTTGATGGTGCGGCTGCGTTAGAACACGGATCGGCCTACCCGATGGGAGCCAGAATGATGAGTGGACATACGGACCTTCACGAACAATTGGAAAGAGAATTGGCGGAATTCGCGAATAAAGAAGCCTCATACCTCTTAAATTTTGGCTATCAAGGGTTTATGTCTGTTATAGATGCCCTAGTAACCAAGGATGATATAATTGTTTACGATGTCGATTGCCACGCCTGTATTATTGATGGCGTACGATTGCATATGGGCAAGCGCTTTACTTTCATACATAACAACGTCGAGAGTTTGGAAAAAAACTTAGAGCGTGCTACTAAAATGGCGGAACAGACCGGTGGTGGTATTTTGGTTATTTCCGAAGGAGTATTTGGAATGAGAGGTGAGCAGGGCATACTTAAGGAGATTGTAGCTTTAAAGAAAAAATACAATTTTCGTTTGCTGGTTGATGATGCCCATGGTTTTGGAACATTGGGAAAGACAGGAGCGGGAGCTGGACAAGAACAAGGAGTTCAAGATGACATTGATGTATACTTGGCCACTTTTGCTAAATCAATGGCTAGCATTGGGGCTTTTGTTGCGGCTGATCAAGAAATTATTGATTATCTAAAGTATAACCTACGTTCACAGATGTTTGCCAAATCACTACCGATGGTTTATGTAAAGGGCGCATTAAAACGTTTGGATATGCTTCGTACCAGGCCAGAGTTGAAAGAAAAACTATGGGAAAACGTAAACGCACTTCAAAATGGACTTAAGGAAAAGGGATTCGATATTGGTACTACTACAAGCTGCGTTACCCCGGTATATTTAAACGGTAGTATTCCCGAAGCGATGGCATTAGTTAAAGACCTTCGTGAAAATTATGGAATATTCTGTTCTATAGTAGTTTATCCGGTAATACCTAAAGGGTTAATCTTACTTCGAATGATACCTACTGCTACACATACTCTAGAAGATGTAGCGATTACTCTAGATGCTTTTTCTGCTATTCGAGATCGACTACAAAACGGCACATATAAAAGGCTATCCGCTGCGGTTGCGGCGGCTATGGGGGAGTAGTCAAAAACGTAAATTTGAACCATACTGTTTGAATTCCAAATTTCTTTTCAAAAAATTTGGAATTTTTCTTTTTAAGATGGGTACCAATTTTTTATAAAAACTAAATATTAAATCATCATTTTATGAAATTAATTTCCACCAGAGAATTATCCCTAGTTTTTTTTCTCATGTTTATTTCTTTCAATTTGAGTTCGCAAATTAGATTTGAAAAAGGATATTTCATCGATAATTCTTCACAACGAATCGAGTGTTTTATAAAAAATTTAGATTGGAAAAAAAACCCGATTGAAATAGAATATAAATTAAATGAATTGGATAAGGAAAGTGTTAAGGGTATTGATTATGTCAAAGAGTTTGGGATTTATGGTGAAGTGAAGTATACCCGAGCTAATGTTGAAATTGACCGTTCTAGTAAGAGACTTAATAACCTTAGTATTGATCGTAATCCAACTTTTGAGGAAGAATTACTTCTATTAAGGGTTTTAGTTGAAGGTAAAGCTAATCTTTATCAATATCAGGATTTTAACTTGACAAGGTATTTTTACAAGCTCGATGGAGATATTGAGCAACTAGTTTTTAAGAAGTATAATGTAAGTGGAAAACTATCTGAAAACAATACTTTCAGATTACAATTATGGAATAATCTAAAGTGCAATAAAACTGATATAGCTAAAATTAAATCCATAGACTATAACAAAGAAGATTTAACGGATTTTTTTCTGGAATATAACACTTGTAATAGTATTCAATTAGAAACTTTTGAAACTAGCGAAAAAATGGATTTAATTAATCTGACTATTAGGCCACGACTAAATAGTACTTCATTATCAGTTAGAAATTTATATTCTGTATCAAGAAATATCGATTTCGCCAATAAAACAGGTTTTGGGCTGGGTCTGGAATTTGAATATATTTTCCCATTTAACAAGAATAAATGGAGTATGTTCTTTGAAGGTAGTTATCAAAATTATGAGGATAAAGGAAATGCGGACTCAACCGGATTCGTTGCTGGGCCTCTTAGTGCAGAAGTCGATTATAGGTCATTTGAATTTGCTCTTGGGTTGAGGCATAGTTTTTTTCTTAGTGATAACTCCAAACTTTTTCTAGATGCCAGTTATAATTTGAGTTTGGGAAATACTACAAGGTTGAACTATACCACAGCAACTGATATAGTTTTAGAGGATTTTGAAACTCAATCAAATCCGAATTTTGGTTTCAGTATTGGGTATAAACTAAAAGACAAGTACCTCGTTGGCTTAAAGTACTTTACGGATAAACATGTTTTAAATTTTAATCGAGTTTACGATTCCGATTACAGAGTAATATCATTTATCGTTGGTTACTCTATATTTTGAAGAATGTTTGTCAGCAACAAGTTCTACAGAGTTGGCCCCAAATCTTTTCTATAAGTTCGCCTTCGTTTATAGACCACTGGGTCAAAATGTTTCCACATCTGCTTTATGGCAACATTTTCTTCTAGTTCTGGGGTGCGGTAACACATATCAATACCTTTTGCCGTGAAGGTTTTATAATACTCGTTGAAAACTATGGCTGTGACCCCTTTGTTTTGGTATTCCGGATGAATGCCTATGAGATAGAAATAAACATCCTTGCTTCTTTTTTTAGCTTTAAGAAGATGATATATTCCAAAAGGAAACAACTTTCCATTGGCTTTTTGTAGAGCCTCTGAAAAAGAAGGCATTACAATAGAAAAGGCAATTAATTTATTCTCCTTGTCAACTATAAATTTAATATACTCGGGATTTATAAAACTGATGTATTTTTTCTTGAAATATGCTTTTTGAACATCGGTAATAGGTACGAAAGACGATAACTTTGAGTAGGTTTCGTTAAATAGGTCGAACATTTGATCGGCCATTGGCATAACATCCTTTGTCTTCGTAAAGTTGATTTCCCGAAGTCCATAGCGCCTTTTGATTAAATCATTTAGCTTGGTGAAGAGCTTTGGGTCTGCATTGCCTGCAGGAAATTTATTCTCCATATATTCCTTTTCCTTCACAAAACCCAAACGTTCGTAATGCTCTTTATAGTAGGGGTGATTATACCAGGTTATCATACTTCCGATGTGCTCAAAGCCTTCCGTCAGCACCCCTACTTTATCCAAATTTGAGAAACCCACCGGCCCTTCCATATAGTCTAGTTTGTGCTTTTTACCAATCTCAGCGACTTTTTGGAGTAAGGCTTCAGATACCTCATAATCATTCACAAAATCAAACCAACCGAATCGGACTTTTTTGATTTTTTGGCCTGTAATTTCAAGCTTGTTCAAAATGACAACTACTCGGCCGACCAAGGTGTTATTTATATAGGCAAGAAAAAACCATGCGTCGGCATTTTGAAAAGCCGGGTTCTTAGTTTTGTCAAAAGACTCCAACTCGTCATTAATGATCGGAGGCACCCAATACGGATTATTCTTGTAAAGTGAAA
>CAZTLZ010000102.1:0-12614 GCA_964614665.1 uncultured Maribacter sp. | reverse complement strand
AGAAAAAACGCCAAACTTGTTTGAGCGTTTTTTTGTTTGGATTATTCTCAAAGCGCAGCTTTATCAGGAAAGGCAAAGCCAATCCTGTCGAGGTCACATAAATAAAATGCAACTACCTTACTTTTATGTAGTTACATTTATTATTTAATGGATTTAGGCCATAGTTAGTCCACTTTTGGTTAAAAACGTAGTAATACGTACTAATTACATGTAAATGGTTTTTACATCTTTATGAATCTCGAGTACCTCATCATACTATTCTCCTAGTAATACAAACTCCCTTTTGAACTTGCTAGATACCCCGGTCCCACTGAACGGCACATTTGCAAAACCTCATTTAGGATTTTTCTAATCGCATTTAAAGTGGTCTACTTATGAATAGAACAGCCTCTATCTTTACAGCGGAAGTAGCGCTGATTATAAAAGTGAAGTGCAATCAAACCTATTGTCGGGAGGTAGATGAATTCCTCTGTTAGATATACAAGTTCCATTTTCTCATTAAGGATCAGTAAAGCCAATATTGTCCAAAGACACCATAAAGCATATTTTATCCCTTGTTTTAATGTATTTTTTGCCGACCAGTAAACTGCTAGAAGGGAAACCACCAAAAACATCAAATCCAATATGCCCCACCACCAAGGATGAAATTCTTCGCCAACAGCCAGCCCCGCCTGAGCTAAAAAAAGAACTGGTGTTGCCAAACAATGTATTAAACATAGGGTACTCGCAATCCCGCCAATCATATCAGATTTAGAAGTTAGATTTACCAATTTGGTCATGGATAATGAACTTTAAGGGTTTAACAATTGAGCACCTATAATACTATTTATCAACGGCGGACAAATGTATTCATTTTTTTTAAATGCAACTTAGTTGCATTTGTATTTCTTTCATACTTTTGTAACAAAATTACGATGGTAAAAACAGCTGGACTTACTTACACCTATGAAAATGGACATGAGCTGTCCTTCCCGGATATAAGTTTAGTTCCTGGGGAACATTTGCTTGTTGTTGGGCCATCTGGCGTGGGCAAGACTACTCTCTTCAATTTGATGGCAGGCCTTTTACCGCCATTGCGCGGCACGGTGTCCATAGCCGAAACGGAACTCAATTCGCTGACCCGTTCCGAAATGGATGCATTTCGAGGTATACATATCGGTTTTATCTTCCAGCAATATCATTTTATCAAGTCTTTAAACGTATCGGATAATCTCCGCCTGCGACAGAGTTACCCCAAAAATGCCGTTAACAAGCAAAGAAGGCATAACCTAGCTGAAAGGTTAGGTCTTAAAGAACATCTTTACAAGAAAGTAACCGCCTTGAGCCAAGGCCAGCAACAACGACTTTCCATTGCACTTGGGTTAATACACAAGCCAAAAATTATTTTTGCCGACGAACCTACTTCCAATTTAGACGATATAAACTGTGTGAAGGTAATTGAACTGCTTAAGGAAGAGGCTGAAATTTGCAAAAGTAGCCTGTTGATCATAACGCATGATTTGCGAGTAATGTCCCATTTTCAAAACCAGATTTTACTATGAAATTGGGTTTTCTTGCTTTTAGGAATATGGTTTCTAAACCACTCAATTTATTGTTGAGTCTGTTGTTATTATCATTAAGTGTGTCCCTAGTAACTTTCGTTTTACAACTGAGCCAACAATTAGAAGGGCAACTAAGCAAGAACATTGCCCCTTTTGACATGGTTGTAGGCGCCAAAGGAAGTCCTTTACAACTTGTTTTGTCCTCCGTACTGCATATAGATGCGCCTACTGGGAATATTGAATTGAAGGATGTTGCCTCATTACAAAAACATCCCTTTGTGCAAAACGCAATTCCCGTTTCTTATGGAGATAACTACAAAGGTTTTCGGATCTTGGGTACCGAACCCGGTTACCTTGACCTTTACGATGCCAAATTATCGGAAGGTAAACTGCATGAAAAACCCTTTGAAGTAATCGCAGGAAAAACTGTTGCCGAGCGACTAGATCTAAAAGTCGGGGACAGCTTTATAAGTTCGCATGGGTTGGCCGCTTCAGGCAGTGAAACACACGAAGAACATCCTTTTATTCTAAAGGGAATTTTGGAGCGTACAGGAACAGTGGTCGACCAGCTATTGATCACCAATCTGGAAAGTATCTGGGAAGCTCATGACCATCCCGAAGATGAACCTCATGAAGGAGAAACCGATGGTTTAGAAGAGCATCATGAAGAAAAAGAAATCACGGCATTGCTAATCAAATTCAAGAGTCCTCTAGGTATGGTACAATTGCCTAGATTCATCAATGAAAACACCCCTATGCAAGCCGCTCTACCAGGTTTTGAGGTTCAACGACTGATGGGATTATTAGGTTCGGGGGTACAGACTATAAATGGTATAGCACTGGCCATCCTTTTGGTATCTGGACTTAGCATCTTTATCAGTCTTTTAAAAACCATTCGCGAAAGGAGACAAGAGCTTGCACTATTACGGATTTACGGCCTGAGCGTACGACAACTACTTGAATTAGCGCTTTTGGAAGGAATATTTCTGGCAGGTATTGGATTTATATTGGGATGGCTTTTGGGTCGATTGGGAATATGGGGCGTTTCCCAATACATGCAAGCTTCGTATGGATATGCTTTGCGAATAAAAGGACCCGAAGTCTTTGAGCTTCTTCTATTGGGCCTCATATTGACACTGGCCATTGTAGCCACTTTGTTGGCATCTCGCTCAATTTTCAAATTAAATGTTGCTAAAACCTTATCTGATGGATAGATCATTCTTAATCTTTTTGTTCGTAACTTTTGTAGGTCCTTTTGGAATAGCACAGGAACACTTGACATGGGATGATTTTGCCGATGTCAGTTTTGAACCCGTATACAACAAGAAGTACGATGTTCATTTTTTAATGCCAAAGTTTGGCGAAAAGATACAGTCCTATAGCGGCAAACAAGTTCGTATTAAGGGATATTTTTTGGATATTTCTGGAAGTGGCGAAGTGTTCTTGGTATCCAAAAACCCAATGGCCTCCTGTTTTTTCTGCGGGGCCGCCGGAGCGGAAACCATTGTCGAGGTCAGTTTCAAAGAAAAACCATCCTTTAAGACCGATCAAATCGTTATGGTCACCGGTGTACTTGAACTCAATGTTAATAATGTGGATCATTGTAATTATATATTGAAGGAGGCTACAGGCCAATTAATGGATTGAACAAATGCGATTATTTCTACTTATGGTATGGTTTTGTATGGAAACGAATGTACAAGTGCAGACCGTTCTAGATTGGTCCGATCTCTCAAAAGGGATTTCCTTGGAACTGCCCTCCCCTGGAGCTATTTTTCCTAGGTTTCAAAAAGCAACCTTTACATCAAAAATGAAAGCTTTGGAGGGAGAAAAAGTCATTATTACCGGCTATCTACTGATACTAGACGGAAAACAATCGACTTTTCTTCTGTCTAAAAACCCAATGGCTTCCTGCTTTTTTTGCGGTAATGGAGGGCCTGAAACGGTGGTGGATTTACAGTTTTCCAAAAAACCGTCTTTTGCAATGGACGAATTGCTCTCCGTTGAGGGAACATTTCATTTAAATGAAGATAATCCAAATGCATGTTACTATCGAATTGAAAAAGCGGATGCCTTGAGTTTGAAATAAACGGTTTGACTATGAAAAATGAAAGCTACAAACAACTTTTAGAAAAGACGGGATTAAAAAAAACCAAGGTGCGTATGGCGTTGCTCGAACATTTTATGAATATGAAATATGCCCAATCCTATAATGACTTGCAAGCGGCATTGGCAAAGCAAGTTG
Source organism: uncultured Maribacter sp. (assembly GCA_964614665.1). Taxonomy (GTDB): domain Bacteria; phylum Bacteroidota; class Bacteroidia; order Flavobacteriales; family Flavobacteriaceae; genus Maribacter_C. The sequence continues at coordinate 8,828 of CAZTLZ010000102.1, read as the reverse complement.
ACAAATCCACCTTATACCGAAACCTAGCGAGCTTTGAAAAGGCTGGCATAATCCATAGTATTAACGACCATTCGGGCATAGCCAAGTATGCATTTGGGGAACCGCCATTGCTAGGCGGTGAACACGCCCATTTTGTATGTGAGTCTTGCGAAACAGTCTATTGTATGGAAAAACTAGAAGCATTTCAACTCAAAGTTCCGAAGGGATTTAAAACAAATAAAGTGCAAACCATTCTAAGGGGTACTTGCGCCGATTGCTAAATTGTGCGGGTATGGATTATCTCATGTGCGATGTTATGCACTAAACAAAAATAAACATGGAGTATAAACGTAGGGAATTTATTAGATTTTTAGGAAAAGTGAGCATCGGAACCGCAGTTTTACCTCCTTTTTTAATAAGCTGTGGCAATTTGGCAGCGCCCACTGAAAAATCCTTGGCCACTAGCAAGCAAACTTTGAACGCGCTAAAACAGTTGATTATTGAGGGGCTTTCACCTTCCAATAAAGATGATTTGTTGTTGGCCAAAGGTCTTGACTATCACGTAATCGTAAGATGGGGCGAGGAGATAAGTGATACAGATAGCTTTGGTTTTAACAATGATTTTACTTGTTTTATTCCTTTGAGCGAAGACGACCCTACGGACGGCTTACTATGGGTAAATCATGAGTACGTCAACCCCTTGTTCGTTTCTAGCTTTGATTCAAGTAAATATGACAACCCCGATGAGCATAGAACAAAGGAGCAAGTAGATAAAGAAATGTATAATGTTGGTGGAAGTATTGTTCGTATAAAGCAGACCAATGGGGAATGGAAGGTAGTGCAAAATGACCCCCACAACCGTCGCATCACAGCACAAACCCCCATTCAACTTAATTGGGACCATCCAATTAAAGGGGCTTCTACGGTTATCGGCACCCACAGCAATTGTTCAGGTGGTATTACGCCTTGGAAGACTTTTTTGACCTGCGAGGAGAATTATGATAGCTTTTTTGGAGAAACTGAATATGATGAAAATGATGTAGCCAGTCACAGGCCAAGTAGACAAGGTTGGGAAAACTTTTATAAGTATCCCCCCGAACATTATGGCTGGGTGGTAGAAGTAAACCCGAAAGATGGCTCGGCCCAAAAACACATTGCTATTGGTAGGTATGCCCATGAATGTTGTACGCTTTATGAATTGGCTGACAAACGTGTAGTGGCGTATTCAGGTGACGACAAGAAGAATGAACATTTGTACAAATTTATCTCGTCCAAACCTGGCTCTCTTAAAGAAGGAACTCTTTATGTCGCCGATACTGTAAATGGGAAATGGCTCTCGCTCGATTGGGAAAACCAACCTACATTGAAAGAACGATTTAAGAATCAGACCGAGGTTATGGTTCGAACTCGTGAAGCCGCCAAAATTTTGGGTGCAACCGAACTGAACCGGCCCGAGGATATTGAAATAGATCCGATAACGGGAAGTGTTTTTGTTTCTCTTACTAATAATACCGATAAAAACGATTTTCATGGATCTATTCTAAAGATCGAAGAAACAAATGGCAAGTATGACGCGCTTACATTTAAGGCTTCCGAATATATGGCCGGAGGTGATGAAAATGGTTTCTCCTGTCCGGACAACTTAGCTTTTGATTTGGCCGGGAACCTATGGTTTACCTCTGATATGTCAGGCAGTAAAATGAATAAGGAAGAGGGACCTTATATGGCGTTCAAAAACAACAGCCTTTTTGTGATTCCTCGCTACGGAAAAGAGGAGGGCAAGGTGATTCGCCTAATTTCCGCACCCAATGATGCTGAATTAACGGGACCGTGGTTTGCTCCAGATGGAAAAACATTATTTCTAAGCGTACAGCATCCTGGTGAGCAGACTTCTGACATCAATAAGCCCACTAGTAAATGGCCTTTTGATGACGATGGCATTCCTAAACCTGCTGTGGTAGCCATAACAGGTGATTTGATAGAGAAAATGAACAAATTGCATCTTTTAGATAGGGTCTAATAATTACAATTTTGGGCTTGGCATCAGGTGATAAAAAAGTAAATACTTAAAAAATCAAAAACAAAATGATCAAAATCGGAATTATCAATGTTTCGGATAGGGCAAGCAAGGGTATTTACGAAGACGTGCCAGGCAAAGAAGTGAAGCGGCTGTTGGACATATGGCTATCTAGCCCATGGGAGAATGCCTATGCCGTGGTACCCGATGAACAAACCTTGCTTGAAGAGCAGATGATACAACTGGCAGATGAAGAAGGCTGTTGCCTGATTATAACTACCGGCGGTACCGGGCCCGCCAAGCGAGACGTTACTCCAGAAGCGACTATGGCAGTTTGTGAGAAATTAATGCCCGGTTTTGGTGAGCTTATGAGACAGGTAAGTTTGCAGTATGTGCCCACGGCTATTCTATCGCGACAAACGGCTGGGATTAGAGGCAAGACCTTGATTCTTAACTTGCCCGGCAAACCCAAGGCGATCGAGCAATGTTTGGAAGCGGTTTTTCCAGCAATCCCTTACTGCATAGACTTGATTGAAGGGCCATTTCTGGAAACGTACCAGGACAACATGAAAGTATTTCGACCAGGTCAAGCTTAAAAGGCAGAAATCCACAAAATCGGTCAAAAGATACTCAATGAGAAGTGGGGACTAATAACCACTTGTGAATTGAGTCCGAAACCCAAGAGCGTCAGATGCGAAAACGGTGAAGCAGTTTTTGAATATGGAAACAGTTGACGTTTGCAATATCATTTAATTTAAAAACTTTACCAAAAACCATTTTCGAACATAGAAATCAAAGACATTCCCGCCGCTGCACCCGAAATAAATACATTCCATTCACGATGTTTGACCTTGAAGATATTAAGAAAAAGAAAGGCCACACTGACTATAAAAAACACCACCAATAGTTGCCCAAGCTCTATCCCTATATTAAAACCCAACAAGGGTATTACAATATCGGAAGGGTCCATTATTAACGCTTTAAAATAATTGGAAAAATCCATGCCGTGAATCAATCCAAAAAATAATGCCATAGCATAGTTGCGGGTCATTTTTGAAGAATTTTCCTTACTACTACCGGGAGTCATCACATTGTGCAGGGCAGTAATGAATATAGTGGCCGGAATCAGAAACTTGATGATTTTGGAAGAGATAGAAAAGATATCTAAAGAGACAAGAACCAATGTTATACTATGCCCAATCGTAAAAGCCGTGACCAAAATCAGAATCTTCCTCCATTGTTCAATACGATATACAGCACAGAGTACTACCAAGAAGAGAATATGGTCGTAGGCCGCCATATCGGCGATATGTTCAAAACCTAATTTCAGATAGAAGTTAAATGGGTGCATCTTAGAATTTAAGCTGGTGTACCGGGGTTTTTTTGTTGAGCATCATACTTTTTGATTCCCCATTTACATGAACATAAACGATGTTATTTTGGTCGAAGAATAAATCGGTGAAAACGGCATTTTTTATTTCTAGAGAAACCAAAGGTACGGGTTGATGATATTCAAAGTAAATCCAAAGTGCCGTATTTTCTCCCTCTCCGCTTAGTCTTTTTCGCTTTATTTTCAAGTCTACCGTTTTCCCATTGGCCCTTACATAAAAAAATTGGTTGACATAGTCCATAAGCAATTGATTCGCCCTAGCCGGTTCGTTGGGTTGGCAAAAGGCAAGCTCCTTACTATCGGGGTCGAAGACAATGGCTTCATTGACATCGGTCAAAAAGAGTTTGAGGTTAATGGATAATTCCTGCTTGCCGGAGATATATTCAATTTCACACAATGACAGTCGTAATGGGTGGACCGCTGTTCCTTCTGAAAACACTAAAAAAACCAACATGAACAACCAGCGGAGCACCATCAAAACAATCGATTAACTATGATTCGGCGGCTTGTATTTCAGCAGCTTTGACCTGTACCTCCTTAAAGACCCGGATGAGGTTACCACCCCATATCTTGGCGATTTGTTCCTCGGTATATCCGCGTTTGACTAGTTCAATAGTGATATTCATCACCTCACTGGCATCAAAAATTCCTTCGATACCACCACCACCGTCAAAGTCACAACCAATACCTACATGGTCGATACCCGCAACCTTTACGATATGGTCAATATGATCGACCACATGAATCACGGTCGCTGGTGGATTAGGATACTTTTCATTCAGTTCTTGAAAGGATGCGCGTAGGGTTGTTCGTTCTTCCTTAGTCATTTCACCAATGGGTTTCATTTTCGCTCGCAGTGCGGCCATTGCAGAATCTCTTTCAGCATTTGGTGGTGCTTCTCTAAGGTAATCGGCTAACATTGTCAATTGCACGACACCACCATTATCGGCCATCAATTTCAACATTTCATCTGTCATGTTTCGCTTGTGGTCGGTCACTGAACGTGCATTGGAATGACTCGCAATAATCGGTGCCTTTGATATCGATACCGTATCATAAAAAAGGCTATCATTTCCATGTGAAACATCGACCATAATCCCAAGCCGGTTCATTTCATCTACTACCTTTTCACCAAACAAACTCAATCCTCCATGTTCCGTCCCATTCGAATCGGTGGCCGAATCGGCCAAATCATTGTTAGAAGAGTGAACTAGTGTGATATAACGTACCCCTTTGTTATAATACAATTCCACATTGGAAATATCTTTGCCGATTGGATATCCGTTTTCAATTCCCACATAAATGGCCCGTTTGCCCTCCTTTTCCAAGTCATAGGCATCATCAGGATTCAAAGCTAGTCCCACGATATCAGAATTTCTTTCGGTAGAAGCAATTACTGAGTCAATCATTTGAAGACATAAGGCTTTAGCACGACTATTGCCATCATCATTACGAATATCTTGAGCCACGAAAGCAGCAAAAAAGATGGCGTCCAAACCGCCTTCCTTCATTCTAGGATAATCAACCTTAGAACCAGTCTCGTTAGGATCATGCCTTTCTGCCATATCGAAACCTGGTTCGATCATTCGCAAAGGCGTATCAGCATGAGTATCTACCGTTAACACCCGATCATGAATTTCTAGTGCCCGTTGCACCAATTCTTCCTCTGTTTCAACTTTTGATTCCGTGGTCGCGGTTTTTTCCTTACAACTGTATACGACTACAGCGAATAAAAGAAAAAGAGAAATTTTTTTGACTGGCTTCATCATAATTTTTGGTTTAAGTTAAATCTGCTTATCAAAATACGATAATAAATACTTCTAAGGAAGGACAGAACTACTACTAGGGTATGAATTTCGAAATCCGTTATTCTAAGGATGCATTTATAGGAAATCTTCAAAGGTCAATTCCTCAATCAGTTTGTGAAGCATGTCCATGCCCTTTTGTAATTGCTTTTTGATGATAAATTCATTGGCCGGATGGGCTTGGGTTTTGAACAAGGCCATCAAATGGCCAATTGAAAACCTTCATTATCAAATTGACCGGCTTTAGCGACATAAGAAACCGTATTTAAATTTGAGTTTTCCGATACTTTTTTTATCAGGCTCACAATATCATCAGCTTTGGTATCCAAATGAGGTACTGGCGGATGGTTTTCAACAGTTTTTATAGCGAAATCTGGAAAAACCTGTCTTTGCTCGGTTTCCCATTTAATTGATAAGCTTACTCCTTATAGATACTCTCGATTTCCTTCATGAACTTCTCACGAATAACACGCCGTTTTAATTTTAAAGTCGGGGTCAATTCCGCATCTGAACCATCTTCATGAAAAGGTAACCAAGGGCTGGCAATCAATCTAAATTTCTTGATTTGTTCCACATGACTGAACTCAGGGTTGTATCTATCGATGATCTTCTGGTATCGTTTTAATACCTTTTTGTGTGTTATAATTTCGTGCAAGGTGGTCCAAGGGATTCCTTTTTTTAAACAATAGCTTTTCAGCGCTTCATCAGCAGGCACAATTAATGCCGAAACAAATTTTTGCTTATCACCAATAACCATCATCTGTTCTACCAAAAACTCCTCTCGTATCCTATTTTCAATAGGTGCTGGCGCTACATATTTACCCCCGGAAGTCTTTAACAATTCTTTCTTGCGATCAGTGATTTTCAAAAATTCTCTGCCCGTGGACCCTTTTACCAACTTACCGATATCACCCGTACGGAACCATCGTTTTCCGTCAATGTCGCAAAAAACCTGTGCATTGATTTCTGGCTTCTTATAATATCCGAGCATTATATTCGGACCATGAGCCAAAATCTCACCTTCATCTTCTTTGTAATCCCCTCCTTCCCTATCAATCAAAATCTCAACACCTTCTATTATTGGGCCTGCTGTACCTAACATCACCCCATCCGGTTCCATAGTGTTTACGGATAAGGTTGGTGAGGTTTCCGTAAGTCCATACCCCTCGCGTATAGGAATACCCGCAGCGCAAAAAACGCGCATAATTTTTACAGGGCATGGGGCCGCCCCTGTGACCACCCCTTTTACATTGCCTCCTAAGGCCTCCCTCCATTTGCTGAAAATCAATTTATCCGCAATGTTTTGTTTTAGCTTTTTTACAAAAGATGGGGTTTTATTAGGCTCGTAGTCATCTGTAAGACCCAAGGCCCAAAAGAACAGTTTCTTTTTGGCCCCATCCAAAGCCAGACCCTTATTATAGATTGCTTCATATATTTTTTCAAGAAGCCGTGGTACCGTACTAAAGGTTGCTGGTTTTACAGCTGCTAAATCCCCTTCGGGCCCACTAAGGTTATCTGTTCCGGCAAAATACGTTTTGCAACTTTTGTAATAGTACACCATAGAAACGGCCCGTTCAAAAATATGGCAGAGGGGTAAAAAACTGAGTACATTGTCACCAGTTTCAGCTGCTAGTAACTTAGAAGTTGTAATAACTACATGCATCACATTATTATGTGTTAGCATAACTCCTTTTGGGTTCCCCGTTGTTCCAGAGGTATAGATTATAGTTGCCAAATCTTCCCCTCTTAAATTTGCTTTAATTTGTTCTACTTCAGCTTTGTGATCCGTGCTGAACATTTCTTCCCAAAATGGGTTTCCATCCTGTTGATCAAAAGTATAAACATGCTTCAAAGTAGGTACATTGGGTTGCGCGCCAGTAAGTTTAGCATACAAATCTCCCCCTCCACAAAAGGCCACTTTTACCTCAGCTTCGTTCAAGATATATTCGTACTCGCTGACACTAATTGTGGGATATAAAGGAATACTTATCAACCCTGCCATTTGCATGGCAAAATCCATGATTACCCATTCAGGTCTATTTTTATAGATTACTATGGCCACCTTATCCCCAGGTTTCAAACCTAAACTCAAAAGTCCAGAAGCGCTTTTCTCAGCAATATTCAACACTTCTTGTGAGCTATAACTTTTCCAATTGCCAGATACATCTCGGCCGTTCAATGATTTTTCTAAGGGATTGTTCTCCAATTGGTGATAGAGCAAGTCAAAAAGTCTAGTCATTGGATTGGTCTTTAAATGAGCTATATAATGTACAAAAAAATAGAGTAGGTTTCCTTTTTGAAACTTACAGCACTTTTACTCATTCAAACATCAAACTAATAAATTCTGCTGCGCAAGCAGGCTTTTCTGAACCTTCAATTTCAATGGTACAATTCCATGTGATTTTTAATCCAGTATCTCCGTAGTTCTCAATATTCAAAATTTTTCCCACTAGGCGTAGTCGACTATGCACCAAAACAGGACATGGAAAGCGAACTTTGTTAAGGCCATAGTTCACTCCCATCTGAGCAGATTTCACTCGAATTAAATCTTCAAGCATTTTAGAAAGTAATGACACCGACATAAAGCCATGTGCAACTGGTTTTTTGAAAGGGGAGAATTTGGTTGCTTTTTCAACGTCTACATGTATCCACTGATAGTCTCCTGTGGCTTTTGCAAAATCATTGATCATTTCTTGAGTGACTGTCATCCAATCACCTTGTGGGAGTTCTTTTCCTTTTAGTTCTCGGAAGGAATCAAAATTTTCGAGTATCAACTTTGCCATGGTCCTATCTTGAAGTTCCACCGTCGATTGTTAAACATATGCCAGAAACAAAACGTGCTTCATCCGATGCTAAATATAAATATCCGTAAGCGATGTCAATCGGTTGTGCGACCGTTTTCAATGGAATACTTGCTTTGATAGCTTCGAAATGTTCTTCGGGAATCTTATCTACCATATCGGTCATTGTAAACCCTGGTGCAATAGCATTTGCAGTAATACCATGCTTCCCCAGTTCGACAGTCCACGTTTTTGACATCGCAATAACACCTGCTTTGGTGGCGGCATAATTCGTTTGACCAAAATTACCTCGTAATCCCACATTGGAAGCCGCACTCACAATTCGTCCATATTTGTTCGCCTTCATATAAGGTGCTGCAGCCTGTGTACATAAAAACACACCTTTTAGATTCACGTCAATTACCGCATTCCATTCATCTTCACTCATTTTTTCAAGAGTCCGATCTCTGGTTATTCCTGCGTTGTTTATTAGAATATCAAGCTTTCCATGTTTTTTGCTAATAGAAGCAAACAGGGTTTCAATTGCAGTTTTATCGGTTACCGAAATGGAATGAAATTCGGCCTTTCCTCCACTAGCATTGATTCCATCTGCCACTACTTGACCCTGTGGCAAGAGATCAATTATGATTACAGTCGCTCCTTCTTTAGCGAATAATTCGGAAACAGCTTGGCCAATTCCTCTTGCCCCCCCTGTAACTACGGCTATTTTTTCTTTTAGTCTCATTTTTTAATCAATTTATTCGGCCTTCCCCTCTACCTTGTCTACATACAAGAAGCTATGCAATGGGTGTCATTCGTGTTATATTTTCGGTTATCCATTTTCCACTACGTTTCAC
>CAZTLZ010000101.1:0-12669 GCA_964614665.1 uncultured Maribacter sp. | reverse complement strand
GGGACACATGGATTTTCAGTCCATTGCTCTACCAACTGAGCTAAGGCACCATGCCCTAAAAGGGGTGCAAATATAATTTCAAAATTAGGATATACAAACAAAAACAGGAAAAAAGGAAATTGTTTTTTTTGAAATTATGATCTTTGGGGTATGAACCTGATAATCGATGTTGGAAATACCGCTACGAAGTTGGCCGTATTCCGAGGAGAAAAACTTCTGTTTGATGAGGTGGTTGAAAAGGAAGGCCTTATTGAAAAGGTTAGAGAGGTTTTTGGTCTTTATCCGAATATTGGTTTGGCCATAGTCTCTTCAGTTAGTGAATTTGATTCAAATGAACTGGCGGCAATTTCCATTTTTTGCAAGGTACATGTATTGGACCATGCTACTAGAATTCCATATAAAAATTCTTATGCCACCCCCCAGACTTTAGGTGTGGACCGTATTGCATTGGCTACTGCGGCCTTTTATAACAATCCGGATGGAAATACATTGGTCATAGATGCAGGCACTTGTATTACATATGACATGGTAAATGACTATGGTGAATATTTAGGGGGGGCTATTTCGCCGGGAGTCACCATGCGCTACAAGGCAATGCATCTACAAACTTCAAAGTTGCCACTTTTAGAGAAAGAGATACCCTTGGATCTTATCGGAAATTCAACGGAAACAAGTATGCACAGTGGTGTTGTCAATGGTGTCTCTGCTGAAATCGACGGGGTAATCGACCAATATAAATCCCGTTTTGCAGATTTAACAGTTATTTTAACAGGCGGTGATGCGCAATTTTTGTCAAAACGATTAAAAAATACCATATTTGCGGATTCCAAATTTCTCCTTAGAGGACTAAACTACTTGCTGGAATACAACAAGCGCTGAATGATCAAAAAAATTGGATTTGCAATAGTATTTCTTGCCTTTTTTGGCACGTATGCTCAAGATGGTACAGTATCCCCCTATTCTTATTTCGGTATTGGTGAATTAAGATCTACAACTACCGTTGAAAATCAGATGATGGGAGGTATAGGAATGTATACCGATAGTATACACGTAAACCTACAAAATCCTGCGGCCTATGCGGATTTGGGGGTTCGATTTGGTGAAACATTTGGTCTAACTACCTATACGGCAGGTATTTCGTACAAGCAGTTAACGCTGAAGGATGCGACATCAGAAGAGAGTAGCCGAGTCACTAATCTTGACTACTTGGCGCTTGCCTTTGCCATAAGAGAGAATTTAGGGGTTGGTATTGGGATTATGCCGTTATCTTCGGTAGGTTATAACTTAGAGTCGATTACCCAAATGGATGATGCAGAAGGAACACTTGTAACCAATAGGTATTCAGGAACTGGAGGTCTTAATAGGGTATATGGTTCCATAGGTTGGGGAATTACTGATAATCTTAGGATAGGGGTCACTGCAAATTTTAATTTTGGCACCTTGAATAGCGAACGGATTCAAGTGGTTGAGAATGTACAATTGGCTACTTTCGATGAAAGAAAGTCTATAATAAATGGTGCGGATCTAAACTACGCATTGAATTATACACCTAGCTTTAAAGATAAATATAGACTACATACTTCTATTCGAGTAAATACACAGGCTAACTTAACTGCACGTAATACACAGCGTATCGGTTCTGTAGTTGCCGATGAAGAAAGCCCTGTTCTTGGCACGGAGTTGGAGGTTTATGAGGTTGATCTGGAAGCTAGCGGGTTAAAGGAAACGGCCGTAAAAATACCGACTACTACAACACTAGGCCTGGGTTTTGGTGAGGATGCGAAATGGTTTTTAGGAGCTGAATACAGCTTTCAAGATTTAGGCTCTTATGTGAACCCGTTTTTAGAGGTAGACAATGTACAATATCAAGATGCAAGTACTATTGCATTTGGAGCTTTTTGGGTGCCAGATCACACTTCTTTCAAGTATCTTCAACGTATCACCTACCGTGCTGGGTTAAGAATGGAAAAGACCGGAATGGTGGTCAATGACACTGAAATCGACAATTTTGGCATAACTTTTGGAGTTGGATTACCGCTGAGCAGAACTTTCTCAAATCTGAACCTCGGTTTTGAATACGGAAAGCGAGGTACAACCGATTCGAATTTAATCGAGGAAGGATATTTTAAAATAAATATCGGACTCTCATTAAACGATCAATGGTTCCGCAAGGCAAAGATTAATTAATCCCAATATGGCAATTGTGGTACTCAACAATTGAATAATTCTCATCTGGGCTCTGAAAAAAAATTAGTACATTGACCACTTTAAAAATGATATCGAAATGAAAACAAAATTCTACTCTACGGTGTTTATACTTTTAGGATGTATGATGATGGGTAATGCCCAGGCTCAGAATCCGGAGTGTATGACCAATCTTTCAATTTATACCGAACACGTAAAGGTGAAGAACTATGACGCTGCTTATACGCCATGGAAAATGGTCTACGAAGCTTGTCCTGAATTGAATTATGCCAATTTCCTTTATGGGGAAAGAATCCTTAAGGACAAAGTTAAAAAATCTTCAGGTGCTGAAAAAGATGGTTTGATCCAAGATCTTTTGGCCCTCTATGAAGGTAGTATGAAGTATTTTCCGAAAAAAGCGAAATTAGCTTCGGTAATCATAAAGAAGGTATTACTTCTATATGATAATAAGATGATTTCCGATGATGAAATTTATGAACAATTGGGTAAGGCTTTTACCGAAGATTTGGCAAATTTCAAAAACCCAAAGGCGTTGTACCTATATTTTTCTAGTTTGGTTGATTTGCATAAAGCAGGAAAAAAAGACCTACAAGAAGTCTTTGACGTATATGACAACGTAACTGAAAAAATTGAAGTTGAAAACACCAAATTAGTTGGTATAATTTCAAAGTTGCTTCCTAAGGAGGAAGAAAATACATTGACTTCTAAAGAAAAGCGTAGGTTAAAAGCAGCCAATACCAATTCAAAATCTTTTGGTAAAATTGGTGGTAGTATCGATACTAAATTGGGGGATTTAGCAGATTGTGGCAATTTGATACCACTGTATCAGAAAAACTTCGATGCAAAGCAGGGTGATGTTACTTGGGTTAAAAGAGCCGTGAGCAGAATGTTTAGTAAAGAATGTACTGAGGATCCTTTGTTCGTTAAATTGGTGGAAGCGCAGAATGCTCTTGATCCTTCTGCAGATACTTATTTCTATCTTGGGCTTCTCAAGCAGAAGGCAGGTGATACAAAGGGTGCCGTTGCTGATTTCAACAAAGCACTTGAATTGGAATCAGATAGCTCGAAAAAGTCTAAAATTGCTTACAAAGTGGCTACCATTTATAGAAGAGGAAGCAAATCTACTGCTAGAAGTTATGCTCAAAAGGCGATTAGTGCGAATGGTTCGAATGGTAAGGCCTATTTGTTGATTGCTAACTTATATGCTACTAGTGCCAATAATTGTGGTAGTACTACTTTTGAGAAATTAGCGATGTACTGGAAAGCTGCTGATATGGCTCGCAAAGCTGCAAGAGTGGACCCTTCTTTAAGCTCAAGAGCGAACAAATCGGCAAACGCCTACGCTCAAAAAGCCCCTACGAAAGCTATGATATTTGATGCTGGTATGGCTGGTAAGACAGTGACATTCAGTTGCTGGGTTGGAGGTAGCATAAAAGTGCCTAGTTTGTAAAATGAACAAATTCATAAATAAGAATATAGTAAGCATTGCCATGATTTTCATGGCAATGTTTTTTTGGTCTTGTTCCGATACGTATAAGCGTGTTGGTGAAGAGGCCCAAAAGAAAATTTTTCCGCAGGGCATAGGTGAGAACTTTGTATTGACATATACTGAGTCAAGAGAAAAATTAGGGCCCGAGGATGCCAAATCGTCTAAAGTTGTTTCTGTTTTAACGAGCCCTATAAGTGAAGATTTTAAGCACTTAATATTTCCGTTCATAACTTTTCCCGATGGTCTTGTTCTCGATATTTACGATGCGGAAAATCGAAAAAGTGTCATAACTGCCGACTACGGTATTATTTATTCCGCTACTAATTTAATAGATTTACAAGGTAATGTGGTTGTCGATGGTCATGATGGTAAAAAGTTGGAGTCTCCTCAGTTATATTACGATCAAACCAATGAATGGATATTCACCCAAGAAAAATTCACATATACCAATCCTGAAGAGGGCACCATTATGGATGGTGAAGGTATGGACCTCAAATACGATAAAAGTCTCAGCTATGTGAGTGCTCATAAAACGTATGGCCTCATGTTGATAAAAGACGAAGATCTCAAAGAAGAAACTGATGAATAAGTATCTGAAATACACCATATACATTAATCTGATTATAGCAATTCTGTCGGCCATCATGGCGTTCAATACTTGGAATACCGATCGGTCTAGGGCGTATATCTTTATTTTTTTAGCGGTAATTACAGGTTTTATGTTTTTCTTCAGAAGACATTATCTGAAAAAGTTCGAGCAACGAAAACGTGATAACCAGCAATAGTTTTGGATACCTCTGTAATCATTATTGTTCTTTCCTTATTGTTTTCGGCCTTCTTTTCTGGGATGGAAATTGCTTTTATATCTGCCAACAAAATACATATTGAGATTGAAAAAAAGCAAGAGGGCTTTTTGGCTAACATTTTGACCCGTCTCACGAAAAAACCATCAAAGTTCATTGCGACAATGCTCATCGGCAACAATATTGCCCTGGTGGTCTATGGTATATTCATGGGTGATTTTTTAACTGATTGGTTGTTACGAACATTGGCTTCCAGTGACCTTATCATTTTTGAGTATCTAAACAAGTTTGGTTTGTTGGCTAAGACCCTTATATCAACCTTGATTATTTTACTTACCGCCGAGTTTCTTCCAAAAGTATTGTTTCAAATTTATTCGAATAGGCTACTGAAGGTGTTGGCTGTTCCTGCCTACATTTTTTATATTGTATTCTCACCGATTTCGGATTTTGTTATTAAAATTTCAGATTTCATATTGAAAACTTTTTTCAAAACAGAAGGTGATGAAGCACAATTGGCTTTCAGCAAAATAGAACTAGGGGATTATATTACTGAACAGATGGAGACGGTGGAAGAGGAAGACGAAATCGATTCGGAAATACAAATATTTCAGAATGCTTTGGAATTCACTGCAGTAAAAGCGCGCGAGGTAATGGTGCCTAGAACCGAAATCAAGGCGGTTGAGTTACATGAAACACCTAAAAACCTCACAAAGCTTTTTACTGAAACGGGGTATTCAAAAATTTTAATTTTCAAGGATACCGTAGATAATATTATAGGATATGTGCATTCCTATGAAATATTCAAAAGGCCAAAAACGATAAAGAGCATCTTGCGTCCCGTAGAATTCGTTCCTGAGACTATGTTGATTCATGATATTTTGAACGTCTTGACCAAGAAAAGAAAGAGTATTGCTGTAGTCTTGGATGAATATGGAGGAACTTCAGGTATCATGACCGTAGAGGACATTGTTGAGGAGCTTTTTGGGGAGATAGAAGATGAGCACGACTCTACCGATTTAATAGAGGAAGAGCTAAATGAAAATACATATAAATTTTCAGCAAGATTGGAAGTAGATTATCTGAACGAAAATTATAAGATGGAACTTCCTGAAGGTGATGAATATGAAACCTTGGGCGGTCTTATAGTCAATGAAACAGGTGAAATTCCGGAACAGGATATTGAAATCACTCTAGACAATTTCCGTTTTACCATTCTAGAAGTCTCTAGTACTAAAATTGATTTGGTAAAACTTGAGGTCTTAGAGCCGGAATAGGAAGTTCAATTACCTGCCAAATACACTTTTCTATCCATTGATTCACTTGATATGATTTCTTAGTTAGACAACAATGATTCATAACAAGTTACATCCTTCTTAACTGTAGCAATAAATTTGAACAGATGAAAAGAAAATGGTAATTTCGCGTCCCAATAGTAAAGAGAGAATTTTAAATATTCCATAGATATGGCGATTTTAGAAAATATAAGAAAACGTACCACAATTTTGATTTTGATCATAGGTATGGCACTGTTTGCATTTGTTATTTCAGGTGTTTTCACGAGTAGTAATTTTGGTGCTGGTGGAAAGGTCGGTTCCACCGTAGCCGAAATTAATGGCAATGAAATTTCAATAGATGCCTTTCGGCAAAAAGTAGAAGCCGCGTCGCGTAGAGCGGGGCCGAATGCTTCTTCTATGCAGACCATAAATCAAGTTTGGGATAAAGAATTAAGAAATACTATTTTGGGAGAGCAGTTCGAGGATCTCGGTATTAATATCGAACAAGACCAGATCATGAACTATATCAAGAACATGCCCGGGTATAATCAAGCTCCACAGTTTCAAAATGAGGATGGTATTTTCGATGAGAATAAGTTTCGGGAGTTTATTTCCGATATGAGCGTCAACAATCCTCAGCAATATAATCTTTGGCTTCAAGATGAGCAAAATATCATTCAAAGTAGTAAAGAACAAACATATTTCAATCTTGTAAAGGCTGGAGTGGGAGCCACCTTAAAAGAGGGTGAGTTAGATTATAAATTGGCCAATGACAAAGTTGATTTAGAATATTTACGGGTACCCTTTTCTTCTATTCCAGATAGTACTATAGCAGTAACGAAAAGTGAAATAGCATCATATATAAATGCTCATAAGGAAGATTTCAAACAAGAAATGTCAAGAGA
The DNA here is from genome assembly GCA_964614665.1 of uncultured Maribacter sp. GTDB lineage: Bacteria > Bacteroidota > Bacteroidia > Flavobacteriales > Flavobacteriaceae > Maribacter_C. The sequence goes on along the minus strand of CAZTLZ010000101.1, from coordinate 5,993 downwards.
CATACAGTTCGTTTATTTTGAGGAAAAACCATCGGCAGCAGATGAGGCAGCGATTGAAACAAGTGTTACCGCTCTACTTGAAGATACAGTAGAGTACAATGCTCAAACAGACAAGAACGACACTATAATAGGTTTTCGAAACACGACTGATTATGCTGTGTTTTTAGATAGAAATTCGGATATCAAATTTGATACTATTTTCAAAGCCAAGAAAAGTTTACCAGCTTCATTTGCTGATACACTAATGACCCTGAAGGTTGGTGAAATGTATGGGCCATATCGTGACGGTGACCTTTTTAAAATCTCTAAAATGGTTGCACGAAAGTCAAATGGGTCGGTAAAGGCAAGTCATATTCTTATTGGCTATGAGGGAGCAGAAAGGGCTAACCCTGAAATAAAGAGGACTAAGGAAGAAGCTGAGGCAAGAGCAAAGGAGTTATTGAGGGATGCTAAGAAAAGTGGAGCTGACTTTGTACAATTGGCCCGTGATAATTCGGATGGACCTTCTGCTGCGAATGGAGGGGATTTAGGTTATTTTCAGCAAGGGGCAATGGTGCCAAAATTCAATGATTTTGCATTTGGCAACTCTGTTGGAAGTATTGGCATGGTAGAGACAGATTTTGGTTTTCATGTCATCAGAGTGGATGATAAGGAAGATATTTTTCAGATAGCCACTTTGGCTAGAGAAATAGAAGCCTCGGAAGAAACTAGCAATAATTTATTTACTGATGCCACCAAATTCGAAATGGCTTCTAGTACGGGTGAAAAGGCATTTACCGATTTAGCAAAAGAAAGTGAATATGCGGTCATGCCAGTCTATAAAATCAAGTCTTTAGATGAGAATCTACCTGGTCTTTCCAATCAAAGAAGCGTTGTGCAATGGGCTTTTAATGACGATACCGAAGTTGGGGATATACGACGTTTTAACATTAATAATGGATACGCGGTGGTTCAATTAGCCGCGAAGTACAAAGAAGGGGTTATGACCGTTGAAGATGCTTCCGCAACGGTATTGCCCAAGATTAGAAAAGAACGGAAAGCGGCTCAGATCATAGGTCAGTACAAAGGAAAATCTATGGATGCCATTGGGTCCGAAGCCTCACAGGCACTTTCAAACGCGACTGGTCTTACGGTAAAGTCACCGACAATTCCCGGTGCCGGAAGTGAACCTGCTGTCGTAGGGGCAGCTTTTGCAATGGCCGAGGGTGAGACTTCTGATTTAATAGAAGGCACTTCAGGGGTATTCATTATAAAGGTTACCAAGAAGGAGCCAGCACCTGATTTGGGTAATTATAGTACCTATGCGAATACATTGAAGTCTTCAGCGGCTACTAGAGTGAACACAGCGGTATATAATGCATTGAAAGAAGCATCCGAAGTAGAAGATAACAGAGCAGTTTTTTACTAAGAACAAACTAAAAAGAATGAAGAACCCTGTCCACTGCGTCAGGGTTTTTTTATAGCATCATTTCATGAAAAGGAATCACAGTAGGGTATCCTTTATTTTTAAAATAGGTAGGCGTATTTTCATCTCCAGTAGCTAAAACAAAATCACCTCCCCAAGCACCTAGACTTTTTATACTTCCCTTGTAATTGGGGAATAGCTCTTCTTTTATAGTGGGTATGCCCAGTGCTTCTGAAAGAACTGCTTCATGGATATTTATCAATTGTTCAAATTTCTCGATTTTAGAACTGTCAATCATTTCTAAAGTTAGGTCGCTTATTTTTTTTACAAGTTTTGATTTGTCAATTTTTCTTTGCCGATAAGCGTTGATAGCATCCCTGCTACTTCTCTTCTTATTTAGATATATAAAGTATAATGATTTTGAAAATGGAGGTTGATTACTGATTTTCTTTACAGTCGGTATACCATCTTCCAATTGGTAAATGATCGGCTTATTGTTTTTTGCACATGCGATATCATAGCCACTACCTGAAAAAGCATTCCATAGTAGTTGATAGGCATCTACTTCGGCCCACTGGGCAATATTATTGATAAGTGTTGATGAAGAGCCTAACCCCCAGTCCTTTGGAAAAGTCAATTGTGTTTCGATTTCAAAACCTATGGAATCTTGCAAAAACGATGGACTTAACTTTTGGGCTTCTGAGAGTATTTCACCTAGTATTTTAGATGTGTCTTTATCAGAAGCGGAAATTTCAGTCAGTTGCTCTTTCAAATAAACACCTTCGAACCAAACAATTCCTTTTTCATCTATGCTTCTCCATGTCAATTTTTTGGATTCATTTTTTTTGACCCGTAGGTATTGACCAAATTTTGTTGGAATAGCCCAAGCTTGAGCCCCATCTAAGACAGCGTATTCCCCAGATAATAAAAGTTTCCCATTGCTGTAGAAGGTTTCCTGCATTAATTCCTTAAGTTTTCAAATGCTTCAACTACAGCGCTATGAGTTGCGGTATTTATTTTGAAATGTTCTACTAAAGATTCTTTTTCTAGCTCGGTGGCACCTAATTGATTTAAGATGTTCAACAGGTGCATTTTCATATGACCTTCTTGAATACCAGTGGTGACCAACGATCTAATAGCGGCAAAGTTTTGTGCTAAACCGGCCACAGCAACAATCTGCATGAGTTCTTCGGCCGAGGGTTTTTGAAGTATCTCCAAGGCCAGTTTTACCAATGGGTGTAAACTGGTCAAGCCTCCCACTGTACCCAGGGCTAATGGAATTTCCATCCAAAAAGTGAAGATTCCGTTTTCGATACTGGCATCAGTAAGACTGGTATAATCGCCTTTTCGTGAAGCGTAGGCATGAACGCCTGCTTCAACTGCCCTGAAATCATTTCCGGTGGCCAATATAACGGCATCTACTCCATTCATAATACCCTTATTGTGGGTCACTGCACGATGCGGTTCCGCCTTTGCAATGGCCACTGCCTGTACCAGTTTTTTGGCAAACTCTTGGGGAGCGATTGAATTACCGACCTGTAAATCATCAACCGCACATGATACCTCCGCCCGCACCAAACAATTGGGAACATAGTTGCTCAAAATACTCATGACAATTTCAATATTCTTTTCCTCTTCTGTAAAATCGGGGTATGCTCGTGCTTCTTCTTTCAAGGTTTTGGCAAACTGCTCCAAGCATGAGTTGATAAAATTTGCTCCCATCGCATCGAGTGTCTCAAATGTACAGTGCAATTGAAAGTACTTGTCGATATGTGAGGTCTTGTTTCGTAAAATAATATCTGAAATTCCTCCCCCACGTTTTTCCATATTTTTAGTAATCGACGCGGTGGATTGAAGTAATTTGGGCTTTACTACTTGGAAAAAAGAATTCAATTTATCCTCCTCTCCTGAAAACATGAAATGCACTTGACCAATTTTTTCGGTTCCCAAAACTTGGGTTTTGAACCCACCTCGTTCCAACCAAAATTTGGCTGCTTTACTAGCCGCCGCTACTACAGAACTTTCTTCGATAGCCATAGGTACGGCATAAAGTCTATCATTGATTAAGAAATTAGGGGCAATACCAAGGGGTAGGTAATAATTACTAATGGTATTTTCAATGAATTCATCATGTAACTTTTGCGTTTCGATATCGGCATTCCAATATTTTTTCAATAGTGCTTTGGAGGCATTTTTATCTTGCGTGTAGTTTTCGGAAATCCAATCGATTTTTTCTTCTTTGGTCAGTTTTGAAAATCCTTCAATGGGTGAAATCATTGGGTAGCGGGTTTGTCTGTAAAGATAAGTATAAACCCTAAAAAGGGTCATCTAGATTGAAACGACAAAAGCTGCAGCTTTTTTAATCTCAAATAGAGGATATTCGTATAATTATCACTAAACTTGAAAGATTTAACCAATTTCATCCATTTATGAAGAAATTAAACATTTTGTTGCTTTTTGCACTGGGTGTTTTTGTTGCGGTTAATGCTCAAACAAAAAAGATTACGGTAGAGGAGATTTATCAAGGGACTTTTCAAACTGAGGGTTTAGATAAGCTTCGTTCCTTAAAGAACGGAAAGGAATATACCGTTTTGAACGCCGATATGGCAACAAAGACTACCCAAATAGACAAATATAGCTACCAAACGCTTGAGAAAACAGAGACTATAGTTTCTTCAAAGTCATTAGATGGCATACCTTTTTTCTCATCCTATGAATTTAGTGCAGATGAAACGAAGCTGTTACTGGCCACCGATTTAGAACCTATTTATAGACATTCTAGATTGGGTATCTACTATGTCTATAATATCGCCTCAAGGTCGCTGATCAAAGTATCGGATAATAAAATACAGGAACCTTCTTTTTCTCCTAATGGAGGTCAAGTCGTTTATGGACTTGACAACAACCTTTATCTTTTTGACATAGCCACAAAAAGCACAGAGCAGATTACTAAAGATGGTGTCAAGAACCGAGTTATCAACGGCATTACAGATTGGGTTTATGAGGAAGAATTTGCTTTTGTAAGAGCTTTTGAATGGAATTCAAATGGAACGAAGATCGCATATCTACGTTTTGACGAAACTGAAGTTCCAGAATTTTCCATGGATGTTTACGGAACAGATCTATATCCAAAGCCACAGGTTTTTAAATACCCAAAGGCAGGGGAGAAAAATGCCAAGGTTTCGTTACACCTGTACGATGTGATGTCGGGTGAGGGTTCAAATGTAAATTTGGATGGGGCCTATTATATTCCGCGAATCAAATGGATGAATAGTCCAAATAAATTAAGTGTGCAGACCTTGAATAGACATCAGAATCATCTACGATTGCATTCGGTTAATGCCAGTGTCAATTCGGTCAATCTCTTAATGGAAGAAAAAGATGCAGCTTATGTCGACATTACGGATAACCTCACTTTTTTGGCGAACGATAGTTTTATATGGACGAGTGAGCAAGATGGGTACAATCACATTTATCTTTACAGTGAAGAAGGCCCGTTGATGAATCAGGTTACAAGGGGCAATTGGGAGGTGACCAATTATTATGGTTATGATCAAAAAGAGGATAGGATTTATTACCAATCTACAGAAAATGGCTCAATCAATCGAGGGATTTACAGTATCGATAGTAGTGGGAAAAACAAAAAGGCGTTGGCCGATGAGTTAGGTACTAACCGCGCCGATTTTAGTGCCGATTTTACTTATTTTATCAATACCTTTTCCAGTGCAATTACCCCTCCTGAATATACTTTGCATGACGCCTTTTCTGGTAAGGAAATAAAGGCCATAGTAAATAATGTGGCACTTCTTTCAAAGATGGAAGGTTATCAAACGAGTCCTAAGGAGTTTTCGACACTGACCATAAATGGTAATGACCTGAACATGTATATGATAAAGCCCAAGGATTTCGATTCCTCTAAAAAATACCCCTTGCTAATGTATCAATATAGTGGTCCTGGGTCGCAAAATGTTTCTAATTCTTGGTACGCCGATAGAGACTATTGGCATCAATTATTAGTGGCTGAGGGTTATGTAGTAGCTTGTGTTGATGGCAGGGGTACCGGGTATAAAGGACGCGATTTCAAAAAAGCTACGTATTTGAATTTGGTCAAATACGAGACAGAAGACCAAATAGCGGCAGCTAGAAAATTGAGCGAATTGCCTTATATAGATGAACAGCGAACAGGAATTTGGGGTTGGAGTTATGGAGGCCATATGTCAACAAATTGTATACTTAAGGGAAACGATGTTTTTGAAACTGCTATCGCCGTTGCCCCAGTAACCTCATGGCGTTTTTACGACACAATTTATACGGAACGTTTTATGCGTACTCCAGAGGAGAATCCTAGTGGTTATGATGACAACTCTCCTTTTAATTACCCCGAATTGTTGAAAGGAAATTATCTATTGGTACATGGTTCTGGTGATGACAATGTTCATGTTCAGAACTCAATGCGAATGATTGAAGCCCTGGTACAGGCGAACAAGCAGTTCGAATGGGCCATATACCCAGATAAGAATCATGGTATATATGGAGGAAATACCCGAATTCACTTGTTTAACAAAATGACCAATTTTATAAAAGAAAA
>CAZTLZ010000100.1:0-12732 GCA_964614665.1 uncultured Maribacter sp. | reverse complement strand
TTGGCACTCTAGGTTTGTCCTTTCGGTCTTGTCTGGCCCAACCAAAATAAGGCATAACGGCAGTAATATGTCTTGCGGATGCACGCTTGGCGGCATCAAGCATTAACAACATTTCCATAAGATTTTCCGAACTGGGGTTGGTCGATCCGATGATAAAGATTCTTGCCCCGCGAACCGATTCTTCGAACGAAGGTTGAAATTCACCATCACTATATCTTGAAAAGATTACCTTACCCAGGTTTGTACCATAAAACTTAGCAATTTTTTCTGCCAAAACAGTACTCTGGGTACAGGCGAAAATTTTCGGTTCTGGCACAGTATATGACATGCTTAATCTCTTGTAAATTAGTTTATTGGAATTCCTTTTTATTAAGGAGGTGCAAATTTAAAAATTTATTTGTGTTGCTAAAGGATAAATGTTTTTATTTTTTAAGCGTGGAACGGAAATATTTTTTAGTTTTGCAGTCCTATTTTTAGTTTGCTCGAGTGGCGGAACTGGTAGACGCGCTGGATTCAAAATCCAGTTCCTTTGGAGTGTGGGTTCGATTCCCACCTCGAGTACAAGAAAAGCCTAGATTAAATTCTAGGCTTTTTTAATTCCTGAATTAGTTTTACCACTAACATAATTTGACTTCCTTCAAGTAGTAAGTCTAAATTTAAAGATCGGATTTTCTTATTCAATACCAGTTTTTTGCATCTTCTTGCTAAAAGCCAAAAACAAAACTCCGCATAGTAACCAAGCGGGCAAAGTCACAAAAGAAAGGAAAACATCAAATTGTAGAGAGATTCCATAGAAAATACCAAAACTAATTGCCCAAGCTAAGAACACTGATTTGTTGAATTTTATTTTCGCAACTTCCGCATAGTTTTGAATGATACCGGCTTGTTTATGAAAAAAGTGCTCAAATACGATTATTGCCCCAAACGGTGCGAGAATAAAACCGTAAAGCGCTACAAAACCTAACAGTTTCATGGCAAAAGCTGGAAATAAGCCAGCAATAGTGGCAATGCTTCCTGCTAAAATTGTCACCCAGAAGGTTGAAGCTTTAGGCATTATGGCCTGGAATGCTAATCCGGCTCTATAAATAGTTGGATTTGCGGTCGTCCAACCTGCCAAAATAACTGCTATGATCCCAAATACACCAATAGCGTTATGAGCGAGGGGGCCAGGTGCAACAGAAGGAGCTTCGCCATTACTCAATAAAACTTGCGCTTCAGGAGATTTCAAATATACAGCGTAGAGTAGGGCGGCGGCAATCCAAGCCATATAATGCCCTACGTACATTCCCGCAGCAGTCATCCAGCCTGAACTTGCTTTTTTTGCGAATCGAAATACCGATAAATCAGACATGCCTATATGCATTGCTGCATTTGCAAACCATGACCAAATACAAACATGCCAAAAAGTATATTTAATTTGGCCAGGGAAAGGGTCTGAACCTTCACCCCAAATATTCCAAAATTCAGAAAAGCTATTAACCCCTAGTTGCTTTAAGGCAACGATACCACAAGCTAAAAAAGCAAGGACGATAATTGGTGACATCCAATTGGCGGCTTTAGAAACCATGTCATAGCCTTTTGATGCGACCAAAGAAATAACCAAGCCTATAACAAGAACAATAATAACCCAGGTAGCACTATTGGGCATGGTATCGGTTAATTTCGGCATTTCCATATTAAACGGAATTCCGACAGCTGTTGCAGATACTGTAATCATTGCCCCTGCTAGAAAACAGAATAAAATACCGTTTGCTAAATTATACCCTGTAACTAAATTTTTCCCACATATTTTTTCCATTTGATAATACAAGGTCAAACGATATTTCACAGCAATTTCAGCGGTTAAGAATCGCCAACTCAAAACAGCCATAAGATTTCCAAGGAGTAATCCGATGATTAAATCAAAAGCACTTACACCGGCGGTTAAAAATAATGGTCCGATTACAAATTCGGTGCCTGCCGCATGTTCACCGGCATACATGCCTAAAAAGCTTTTCCAACTTTTTAATTTTGATTGTGGCACTGGTGTGCGTTCAAATTCCCCACCTGCTATTTCTTCAATTTCCTCTTCGATATTATGTTGGCTCATGCTATTGGTTTTCTTTTTATCGTATCAAATGCTTTGGAAGATCTTCAACCCGATCACAACAGATTTGATCCATAACTTGCTTGAATTGTGTTTTTAGCATTGAAATGGTATGTTCACCCCCTTTATTTCCTAAGGCGCCAACACCGTACATAAATGAACGACCCATAAAGGTAAATTTGGCTCCACTTGCCATTACTCTGGCAATATCCGGCCCTGATCTCATTCCGCTATCCATCATTATTTCAATCTGATCGCTATACTTGGCAACCACATCATTTAAAGTTGCTATTGTCGATTGTGCTGCATCTAGTTGTCTACCTCCGTGGTTCGATAGAATTATTCCATCGAAGCCCAGTTTAATCGCATCTTGGGTATCTTGTTCGGAAGCTACTCCTTTTAAGACCAATTTCCCTTTCCACAGGTCTCGAATAGGCTTGATTTTTTCTTCGTTCAAAGTACCATTAAAAGTTTTATTCATAAACTCACCAAGTTGTTTTAGATTAAGCCCTTCGGGGGTATATGCCTTTAAATTTTCAAAAGTGGGTTGTCCGTATTTTAGGGTGTTATATGCCCAAGATGGTCTTTGTAAAATTTGTATGATATTTTTCAATGACATATTTGGGGGTAACGCTAAGCCATTTTTATAGTCTTTTGGTCTAAAGCCGAAAGTGGGAACATCGCAAAGCAATACAAGAACAGGGCAACCTGCCGCTTGTGCTCGATTGATTACATCATTTCGAATTTCATCATCAATAGGATTATATAATTGAAACCAAGCATTACCTTCTGTTAATTCGCTGGCACGTTCAATATTCATTGTAGTCACCGAGCTTAAAACAAAAGGAATATTGTGGTTAAAGGCCGCCTTTGCTAATATTTCAGGAGAGTTAGGCCACATTAAACCTTGTAGGCCAACAGGTGCTATGCCAAAGGGGGCATCGAATTCCATGCCTAAAACCTTTGTTTTGGTCGAACTCTCATTAGTATTTCTAAGATATCGAGGTTGAAGTTGAACTTCTCTTATTTCAGAAGTATTTCTAGAAACATTCACATCTTCATTGCACCCACCATCTAGATATTCAAAAGCAAAACGAGGAATGCGTTTTTGAGCTTTTTTTCTAAGAATATCAACTGACGGAAATTGGGTATTCCATTCTAATTTCATAATTCTTTCTGTATAAAAGGTTGGTTTTTTTTAAGTCCGTAAATCTTTTTCAAAAACTTTGGTTCTAGTTCTTTTTCAGAAACTACCAACGCAGCTCCGAGTGCCGATCCTAAAGAGGAATCAGTTGTCTTTAATCTCATTTTTGGTAAATAATAAGATAATAATTGAATGAAAACATCATTATCGCTGAAACCTCCATCAACGAAAATACGTTTTACATTCGCCTTGCCTATTGCGGCGTTTATGCTTGTTACTTGCAGTTTGACCAACTCCATCATCAACTGATGATACGCATATTCATATTTCGTATAGAAAAAATCCGTTTCTAATGGCATCTCTCTATGCTGAATACCGTTCAACCGAAATTTAAACTTAAAATTCCGTTCAATTTCAAAGAAAATATTCTTATTGAATTTGATGGTCTTGTGATGGTCATTTGACATAGCGAAGTGAGAAGATAAGGCTTTTGCCTGAAGTTTGTATTCGTTGCCTAAAAACAGTGTTGAAACTTTAACCGGGGCACCATCGATTCGCATATTAAAAAGCGTTTTGTTTTTAATATCTTCCTTGGTTAGCATACTTTCAGCAAACGGATTAATTGAAATACTCCATGTGCCAGTTGAGACAAGTACGAATTTTTTTTTCGTATTTCTAATATAAGGTAGAAGGGCAGAAGAGCTGTCATGAATGCCTACACCTACTTTAATTTGTTTCCCTTTATAGGTAATATTATAGGTGCTTTCTGTGGATGTTATTGGAGCCATTTTTTGATCAATACCTTCTTGGTAGACCCAATTGTGATATTCTTTTTTTTCATAATCCCAAAGTAAGGTATGGCAACCAATACTAGTGTGCTCACTTACCGGAACCCCCGTAAATAAAAAGCTTAGGTACTGAGGAAGATGTAAGGAGTATTCGATTTTTTTATAGAATTCGGGTTTTGCATGTTTCAGCCAAAACAATTGCATTCCCGAATTCAGCATGTCTTGTTTTAATGATCCCGTAACTCTTGAAATTTCTTCTTCAGGGCCATATTTTGTATAAAATGATTCTGAGGTTTCTTTGGGTAAAGGTTTAAGATAGTTATAAAGCGGTTTTAATGCTTTGCCATTTTTATCAATATGAACTAAGCTGGCACCATAGGAAGAGAAGTTTAGCTTTTGAATATCGAATTCAGAAGAATTCAACATACGATCAAAGACTTCTTTCATCCATTTTTCAAGTGCTTCAAGATTTTCTGAAGGAAAATCATCTTCATCCATGATTTCTTCAAAGCAGCTGTATTCGCGATAGACTTCTTGGCAACCTTCATCGAAAAGAAAAAACTTTTTGTTGGTTTTACCGATATCGAAAACAGCTGTAACTTTTTTCATTCCTTGGAAATTAAAGTCCCGTAGCGATGGAATGTTTTCCTCTTTCTTTAATCAATTCATTGCGAATGTCAAGCGAGCGATAGGTCTTTATTGGGTGCAATGCACCATCATTTTCTAATCGAGCATGCTCTAAAAGCGGGCGGACATCCGTGCGATATGCATTTTGAAGAATCTCTTGGCAGAGAGCAACATCATTTGCACTTTGCGCATTTTTCAAAGCAGATTGGTCTATTAATAAGGCTTTTGCGTATGCCTCTTGAATGGCTTCAAGAGATTGTAGTAAATCTTCCAGAGGATCTTTGATATTGTGACTTGCATCGATCATCCAAGCTGGATAGGGATTTTGTGGGTTGTTCTGCATCCCATAAACCAATTCGTTGAAGATTAAGAATAATGCATATGGTTTCACGCTGCCAACGGTACTATCATCATCGCCATACTTACTATCGTTAAAATGAAACCCACCCAATTTACCTTTTAACATCAAGGTGGAAACGATTTGTTCAATGTTGGTATTGGGTAAATGATGGCCAAGATCAACCAAAGTATACGCTTTGTCACCGCATGCATTGGCCAACATAAATGAAGTACCCCAATCTTGAATTACAGTACTATAAAAATTGGGTTCATAGGGCTTGTATTCAATGAATAGTTTCCAATCATCAGGGAGTTCAGCATATATTTTTTTGAGACTTGATTCCGTATTTTGTAATGCTGATTGAAAATTACTTTGACCAGGAAAATTTGAACCATCTGCCAACCAAACGGTCAGACTTTTTGAGCCTAATTTTTCACCAATGTTTATGACATCGATATTGTGCTGGATAGCTTGTTCTCGAACGGCCAAATTGATGTTCGATAAGGACCCGAAACGGTAACTCTCTTTAGCGTCTTTTTGATCTTGAAAAGTGTTTGAATTGACCGCATCGAAAAGAAGTCCGTGCGATTCTGCACGCTCTTTAATTGCCTTATAGTCCTCGGGAATATCCCAAGGAATATGAAGCGAAATAGCTCCTGCAGTTTGTGTCAATGCATGTACTATACCAACATCATCTAGTTTTTGTTCTAAAGAAGCTGGTTCGCCATGGTATGAAAATCGCCCGAAGCGTGTGCCACCGGCACCAAGTGCCCAGCTTGGAATAGCTACTTGAAATTCCGCTACCTTTTTAATCACCTTGGAAACGTCAATACCTTGCTTGTTTAGGCTGTCTCCTAAAAAATCGAATTTTTCAGAATGTGCAGAGAGGTCTTTTTTCTGTAACTCTTGTAATTGGTCTTTATTTATTTTCATACAATAGTAAATTCCTTTCGATTAATAATCGTAATTGAAAGCAGGGGTATCTAAGCTAATAAAATTTATCGAACAAAAGCGTTGGCCATACCACCGTCAACGTTAATGATGTTTCCTGTAGATTTTTCCAACACTGCAACTAGCGCGAAAACACCGTCGGCAATATCGTCGGGATAAATAATCTCATTCAACAAGTTCCTTTTGGCATAGTGAGCGGGAAGTTCTTCAACTGTAATTCCATAAGCTTTGGCTCGGCCTTCTGCCCATTCGCCTTCCCATATTTTACTACCCACAATAACCCCATCGGGATTAACGGTATTGACACGTATTTTGTCACCGCCTAATTCTGCCGCTAACAATCTTGACATATGCTGCTGCGCAGCTTTTGCGGTACCATAACCTACATTATTCGGCCCGGAAACTAACCCGTTTTTACTCGCAATATTAATGATGTCTCCTCCCAAGCCCTGTTTGCGCATTACGGCAACGGCTTGTTTTGATAATTCGAATTGTCCTTTTACGAGTACATTTTGTAATAAGTTCCAATCTTCTTCGGTTGTTTCAGCAATTGGTTTTGATATTGCTAAGCCCGCACTATGTACCACAATATCAACTCCGCCGAATTCCAAACACGCTTTCTGAAATGCTTGGGCAATTGAATCACTATTCGTTACGTCACACACAGCGTATGTCGAAATATCTCTGGCATAAGAACTATTTACTTCTTTAAGTCGGTCTTCGACAATATCAGTCAATACAACATTCGCACCCTCTTCAGCAAGCTTGTCGGCAATGGCTTTGCCAATTCCTCCACCAGCACCAGAAACCAAGGCTACTTTTCTTGATAATGGTTTCTCTTTCGGTTGTCGTTGTAATTTTGCTTCCTCTAATAACCAATATTCAATATCAAAGGCCTCTTGCCGCGGCAAAGATGTGTATTCTGTTATTGCTTCCGCACCCCGCATTACATTAATTGCATTGGTATAAAATTCACTTGCAACTCGTGCTGTCTGTTTGTTTTTAGCAAAACTGAACATGCCAACTCCTGGATATATAATTATAACCGGATTTGCATCTCGAATTGCAGGGCTGTTATCTTTTTTACATGTTTTGTAGTATTCGGTATACTCTTGACGGTATTTTTCAAAGGCTGGTTCTAGTTTTTCACGAATCAATTTTTCATTTGAAAGATCTTCCGAAGAATCCAACTGTAGAACCAAAGGTTGAATTTTGGTTCTCAAAAAATGATCTGGGCAAGAAGTGCCCATTGGTGCCAATCGCCTTAAATCGTTGCTGTTGATATACTCTAAAACAACATCAGTATCTGAAAAATGACCTATCATTCGAGCTTCTGAAGAGCAAAGTCCCCGAAGTAATGGCATTAGTTGCGAAGCCTTATTTTTTCTTTCATCTTGAGGGAGCGAACTCACCTTTTGTCCGCCGAACACATTTCCTTTTTCGTCAATCTTTTTTTCGATAAATTCTGAGGCCATTTCAATAACCTCGAGGCTATTCATATAACATTCGTATGATGTTTCGCCCCATGTGAATAATCCGTGGCTTCCTAAAACGATTCCTCGAATTCCCGGATTGTCATTTAAGCATTTTTCCAATTGCAGCCCTAAATCAAAACCTGGTCTTTGCCATGGAACCCAACCCATTGTATCTCCCCAGATTTCATGGGTGACTTTTTCGCTATCCTTAGCAGCTGCGACTGCTATTAGGGCGTCAGGGTGCAAATGATCTATATGTTTAAATGGAAGTAATCCGTGTAGTGGTGTATCTATAGAAGGTGCTCTGCTATCTAAATCATAAATACAATGATTGAAAAGTCCGACCATGCGATCCTCATCGGTCAAACCGCCGTATACATTTTTTAGGTTACGAAGTCGTTCGGTATATAGTCCGGCAATACCTGACTTGGTCAAAGTACCGATATCACCACCGGAACCTTTGATCCACATAACTTCAACCTCTTCATTGGTCAGCGGGTCTTTTTCAATTGTTTTACAACTTGTGTTTCCACCTCCATAATTCGTTATGCGTAAATCCGCTCCAAGAATGTTAGAACGATATAGAAATAATGCCACTTGGTCATCTCCTAATTGGGCTGCTTTTTTTTCATCCCACAAATAATCAACGTGTTTAAATGTCTTTTGCATTTTAAGTTTGCTTAGAATATTACGATTGCCCCAAAGATATATGAGTGGATTGCTTTATCTGTCCTGTAGTGTTATGCTATATTTAGAATGTATTTAACTATAAATCCTTTTTATTTTTGGTATAATTGAACGGTATTAATGTAAATAATTTAGAGTATTTGGATTTCAATTTAAATATCAACCATTCTTCAAGGGTTCCTAAATATAAGCAGATAGTAGAGTCTATTGTCACTAACATTTCTAATGGTAGGTTGCCTATTGGTCAAAAAATACCTTCTATTAACGAGCTTAGTGAAAGTTGTGGCTTGTCTAGGGATACCGTGGAAAAGGCATATCGAGAGTTAAAGAAAAAGAAAATAATAATATCCGTAAAGGGCAAAGGCTTTTATACCGCTAAAACAGATCTTATTTCTAAGATTAATATTTTCTTCCTAATAAATAAACCCAGTTCTTATAAAATGAGAATTTATAACTCGTTTGTAAATGGAATTGGGGTAGACGGTCATGTAACATTATCTATTTATCATTGTGATGAAAGTCTATTTATTAGAGAAATTCAAAAAAGCATTGGATCATATGATTATTATGTTATCATGACTCATTTCAAAAGTGAATCATTGTCTCATATTAGTTTTACAGATGAAACTCTAACTCAAATTGAAAAAATTCCAAAAGATAAATTGATCATACTTGATAACGATAAGCCTACAATTAAAGGGAATTATGGTGCTATTTTTCAAGATTTTAAAAATGACATTTATTTTGCATTAAAAGAAGGTATTCAAAGGTTAAAGAAATATGACAAACTAATCTTAGTATACCCACAAAAATCTGTTTTCCCTTATCCAAGAAGAATTTTAAGAGGTTTTCTTCAATTCTGCGGTGAAAATGATTTTGACCATGAAATTTTAGATGAAATCTATGAAGATATGGAGCTAAATAGTAGGGATATCTATATCACAATAGAAGAGATGGATTTAGTAAAGCTGGTACAGCAAGTAAATGCAAAAAAATTAACTTTAGGTAAAGACATAGGTATTATATCTTACAATGATACGCCGCTAAAAAGCTTGTTAGGTATTACAGTTATTAGTACTGATTTTAAAACCATGGGTGAAACAGCTGCCTATATGTTATTAAAAAACAAAAAAGAAAAAGTTAAGAATGTCTTTAAATATATTGAAAGAAATTCAGTCTAGCCTATTGGTAAGCAAATAACGCCTATACATCATAGTGCCATATGGGATAGTAATTGATCATTATTATTTTTATGTAAACAGGTGGTGTTTTTGCAATTTTAAATGCCATCATGATTTTTCCTCTATAGTATAATCGGTTGAAACTACAACAATGAATAAAATAAATTCAATTTTCATAATGGTTTTCTGTTGTTTCGTATTTGTTCAATGTGAAACTTTTTCTAGCAAAAAAACCACGGTTTATTTAGTTGGGGATTCTACGGTAAAAAATGGTAGAGGTGATGGGGCTGGTGGTTTATGGGGCTGGGGAGATTATATAGGCCAATTTTTAGACAGCACACAAGTCCGTATAGAAAACCACGCCTTAGGAGGCACAAGTAGCCGAACATTTCAAGACAAAGGCTTGTGGGATTCTGTGTATCATAAATTGCAAAAGGGCGATTATGTGTTGATACAATTTGGTCATAATGATGATGGCCCTATTAATGATGATTATAGGGCAAGAGGAACGATTAAAGGAATTGGAAATGAATCTAAAGAGATAGATAATATACTTACCGGTAAACATGAAATAGTGCATAGTTACGGATGGTATATTAGAAAAATAGTGCTGGATGCTAAGAAAAAAGGAGCTATTCCTATCATTATGTCTCCGATACCCAGAAATAAATGGGAAGCAGAAAAAGTTATTTTAAACAATAATTCATACGGATTGTGGGCAAAACAAATTGCAGATAAAGAAGGAGTCACTTTTATAGATTTAAACACCCAAATGGCACAAAAAATGGAAGCATTAGGTCAACAAAAAGTGACTGGCACTTATTTCTACAAAAGAGACCATACTCATACCTCTGCAAAAGGGGCCGTTATGGCGGCGGAAATAATTATCGACGCATTGAAGCAGAATAACAATTCTATTGAAGTTCATGTATTGGAACAGCCTTCAATAGTGCTGCCTGCAAAAGTAAATTTGTTTTTGGTTGGCGATTCAACCATGGCAAATAATGGTGATGAGAATGCCGTGGGTTGGGGAGTTCCATTTTTTAAATATGTTGATACAACTAGAGTTCAAATTTTCAATAAAGCTAGAGGAGGAAGAAGTTCAAGAACATTTACTTATGAAGGTTTATGGGATTCTGTTTTAAAGCAAATACAACCAAATGATTTTGTTTTGCTTCAATTTGGTCATAATGACGCGGGTAATATTGACCAGTCAAAATACAGAGGCTCTTTAAAAGGAATAGGGAATGAAACACAACTAGTAATACATGCGGATAGCACCAAAGAAACAGTACATACCTTTGGATGGTATATGAAAAAGTTTATTCAAGAAACCAAAGCAAAACAAGCAACCCCAATTGTTTTAAGCCTTACGGTTCGCAACGAATGGCCAAAAGGAATTGTAGAACAACGAAAAGATTCCTATGTGAAGTGGGCGCGTGAAGCTGCAATTGCAGAACAGGCAATGTTTATAGATTTAAGCGATAGTTTGGCTATAAAATATCAATCTTTGGGTGAAGAAATTGTGAAAACATTCTTTCCTAAAGACCATACCCATACAGGACTTACAGGTGCAACGTATACCGCCAAAGTGGTTGCCGAGAGTTTAAAAAAATGTAAGAGTTGTGGATTGCGAGACTATGTTTTCATACCCGATACAGAGTAAGATTAAGGCATTTTTACCAAGCCTTTCAATTGTACATCCTATTTTCCATTTTTAGGAAATCAAAAATTTATTTCATAAAGAACACTTCTTGTATTGTTTTGAAAACTGGTGAGTTGTCATCATTTGTTTCCATAATGTCGGCCATGTAGGCCCACCATTTTTTTACAATAGGATGGTTTGGAATTAACTCTTCATCAAAGTCATCTGATAATTTTTGAAAAGCAAAAAGTGTGAGCGTTTCTTCATCTAAAAAAATTGAATATTCAGAAATGCCAGATTCAGAAAGCAAAGTGGCTAGTTCTGGCCAAATTTCATCATGCCTTTTTTTGTATTCTTTTTCAAAACCGGGTTTCAATTTCATTGTAAATCCATTTCTTTTCATCGTCTTTTTACTTGATTTCTTTGTTTACGTTTTTGCTATCTAGAATAAACTGATTTTCTAATAATACGTTTAGGGTATCAAATTCCGCATTATGGTTTTTTATTATATTTTGAAGTTCTCCTGGGTCTTCTTCAATATTGTAAAGTTCATATTCGGTTTCCGATTCAAGGTGTCTGGTACGTACAAGCTTCCAAGGTTTTTTAATGATACTTTCTTGAAGGTGGCCACGAACATAGATTTTTGAATTTACAGAATCCATGCCTGAAATTGTAGGCCAAATAGTTCGCCCCTCTATAGTAGTAGGTGTTTGATTAATTCCCACTAATTGTAACAGTGTAGGCATTATGTCTATGACCGAAAAGTAATTGTTATTCAGTCCTGAAGAAATTTTATTTTTCCAGTAAAAAATAGCAGGAACCCTTATAGCTCCTTCGTAATTGGATGTTTTCCAATCTTTTAGTGGCAGATTGCTCCCTAAAACATCATTAGGTTTAAACTTGCCATTGTACTGCATATTTGGATACCAGTTTTCCATTGCTCCATTGTCACTCATAAATATAACAATGGTGTTTTTCAAAAGGGCTAAGCCTTCTAATTCATGCAATACATTCCCAATAGAGTTATCCATATGGGTCATAGCTGCTGCAAAATCCCTTCTAGATGGATTTTTGATTGATTTTAGATAGGGTTCTGTCCATAGTTCAGTTTCCTGAAGTGGAAAATGAGGTGCACTATAAGCTAATTGTATATAAAAGCTTTGGGTGGTATCTCTGTGTTTTCTTAGCCACTGTATTGTTTCATTTTCTATTAAATCGGTAGTATGACCTTCTTCTGAAATTAAGGTTCCATTTCTGTGCCAACTAGCATCTCCATTTTTATAATTATGGGTGTACTGGTCTATTTGACCATGTAAAAACCCATAAGAATAATCAAACCCGTAAGCCAATGGCCCACTACTTGGCTTTAAGCCTAAGTGCCATTTTCCAAATAATGCAGTTTGGTAGTTTTGCTTTTGTAACGTTTGAGGCAAGGTAATAATACTATCGGGTAAACTCTTTTCACTTCGTCCACTAATTGGTGCAACGATACCCATACGGCTTGCGGGTCGTCCTGTTAAAAAACTTGCCCTAGACGGAGAGCATGTTGGATTGACATAAAAACGGTTTAATCGCACGCCGTTTTTTGCCAAAAAATCAATATTTGGCGTCTTTATGGCAGAGCCATTGTACCCAACATCGTTCCACCCGGCATCATCAGCTATAATTACCAAAATATTAGGACGTGTTATTTTTTCAACAACTTCCTTCTGGTCTGATTTACAGCTTATAATAAGAATGAATGATAATACTAGTAAAACTCGGAGCAAAATACTATTTCAGTTTTAGTTGTAATGAACTATCATTAA
>CAZTLZ010000099.1:0-12909 GCA_964614665.1 uncultured Maribacter sp. | reverse complement strand
CGCCAAGAAAAATTCCGGACAAGAACATTGTATATATGTACCCCGTTAAAAATCAACGGTATATGTTGCCTAAAGAATCTAATGTCGGATTTGTTCAATTGGATAAAGGGCAACAATACCTTTTTGGAAATGGATACAGCGATGAGTTATATTTTATCGATGAAAGTGGCGGTAAAATAAAAGTTGATTTCTCCTATAACCCTTCTGAAAAGCGTCTCAATTTCAACATTCCCGATTTATCCAATGAAAAGAGTTATACCTATGCCTTGGTGACGTTAAACCCGGGAGATATTGAAGAAGATCAAGTATTGACAGCTGTTGAGTTTACAAAAATATCTGAGGACATAGAAATATCGAACAACACCCTTATAGGTAATGCATCTAACGGGGCATTTATCAGTCGACTGAATTTCGATTTTAAAACGAGTAGACACAATACCTTTCAAGATAAAATGGCCTCCCTTCGGATCAATCAATCCATTACTGGAATTGATAAATATAGAAATACTGGGGAAGGGGTAGCCAATGTTGGCTATATCTCATTGACAATGCAGGACTACGAGCCTTTTGGAATCAATGATGTTCAGGGCACAAATTTCACAGGAAATTCTGCTCTAATTCAATATGAAGCTGTAATGAACGATGACTACTATAAAGAAGATATTTACCCTTTGCTTTATAAAAAATATCCCTTAGATATTGATATTGAGGTAAATAGAGATACTACTCTTGTGGGACTACCCCCAAAACGGTCAATTCAAAGAAGTTCGACTTATGTCAACTACAGTGAATCGAATCCTGATAGTCCAATCCTTAGGTCAATATTTCCATTTAGGTGGCATTTGCCGATTACCTATTACTATGATTATCAAGATTTACAATATAAAGTAACGAACAGATATTTGCGATATGGAGTAGTAGAGCCAGGATATACCAACTATAGTTATCTAATTAATGGCGGGTTTCCTTTTGTGAAAAGAGAAGATTATAAAGTAAGGTTCAGCTATATATTACCATCGAAAAGTTCAGGTAACTCTTCAATTATTAATTATACAAATACCTTTTAGATGTTCAAACGTTTTAAAACATACCTCTTTTTGGTTTTTATCTTGCTATCACTTTGGATATCTGGACAAGATTCATTAGTAGTTGAGCAAGGTATGGGTGACGTTCAACTAGTTCTAAAAGCAAGAGTAATGGATAATGCTGTTTTGTTACGCTGGGGAGTGAATGATAGAGAGGCCTGGAAATATGGTAATGAGTACGGTTATAGTATTGAAAGAGCAACTATTTTTCGCGACGGTAAGCCATTAAAAGAATCGGAACGAATAATCTTAACGGGGAATCCCATTAAACCCCGACCTCTTCCAGAATGGGAATCTCAGGCCAGTGAAAATGATATGGCAGCAGTGGCAGCACAAGCTATTTATGGCGAGGATTTCATTACTGGTGATGCCAAGGAAAATCCTGTGATAAATGTCATCAATCAAAGTTCAGAACTACAACAGCGTTTTGCGTTTTCGATGTTCGCCGTAGACCAAGACTTTGAAGTTGCTCAGTTGGCTGGTCTTGGTTTCATTGATAAAGATGTAAAATCAAATGAACGGTATTTATATAACATTAAATTGGCTGCACCCTCAGAGCTCATAGACATAAAAGAAACTGGTCTTTCGATTACTCCTAACAATCCAATACCATTACCTGTTCCTTTTGACTTTGCAGGGTATTATTACAATGATGCCTTTGTTTTGATATGGGAATATGATGCGCTCCGCGATTTTTACAATTCGTATGATCTTGAAAAGTCTGAAGACGGCATCAACTTTACTAAAGTTAATAAAGTGCCCATCACTAAATTGGCTGAAACGGAAGTATCTGGAATTTCCTATACAGATAGCATTCCAACCTATGAAAAAAAATATTGGTATCGAATTAAAGGTAAAACCATCTTTAATGAAGATAGTACCCCATCTGATACGATATCCGTCATTGCCTACAAAAAGCTTTTAGTAGCGCCTGAATTTAAAGACAATGAAATCATTTCAGATAAAGAGGCAGTTCTAAAATGGGACTTTGCCACAGATGAGGCTTGGAAAGTTACAGGTTTTGATATTCTTAGGGCAGAAAAGGCCCCCGGACCTTATTCAGAGATTCAGACCGACTTAGATGCTGAGCAACGATCTTTTAGATACACAGCGCTTAGTGATATCAACTATTTCAAGGTTCGGGCCAGGGGAATAGCTGGTGATTATCAAGATTCATCACCTAATATGATACAACCTATTGACTCTATTCCACCGTCAATACCGATAGGCCTTTCGGGCACCATAGACACCTTGGGCATAGTGCAACTGTCATGGACGCCAAATGTTGAGCTCGACTTAAGAGGGTATTCTGTATTAAAGGCAAACAGACCAAATCAAGAATTTACCCGATTAAATAAACAAGAGTTTAGACAGACAGCGTATAGTGACACGGTAAATCTAAAATCATTTAATGAAAAAGTATATTACAAAATTGTAGCGCTGGACAACCGTTATAATGAATCAATACCTTCTGATGTTTTAGAATTGGTAAGACCTGATATGATCCCACCTACAAATGCTATATTCACAAATTATGAAATTCAGGAAAAAGGAATTTCATTATCGTGGCAGAATAGTGCCTCTGCCGATGTTGTTAAACATATTCTTTACAGAAAGAAGATTTCAACTACGGAACAAATTGATTGGGAAAATATTTATGAGATTGATGATTTGAACATCAATGAATTTATTGATGAGAAAGTAAGTCCTGAAAATAAGTATGTATACACTATTGTAGCCATTGATGCAAATGGTCTGGAAAGTGACCCATCACCCCCTATATCTGCTAGTACCTTACCTAATCTAATCAAACCCGAGATAAAGGGCTTATATGCCAATGTCAATCGTGAATTAGGTGAAATACGTTTAAGCTGGCGGTATAAAGAGCCAAACGTACACGAGATTCAAATCTTTAAAATGGAAAAAGGAAAAGAATACGGTCTATTGACCACCTTACCCCCAAATCGCAAACAATATTTAGATCAACGATTATCACCAAACACCATTTATAGATATGGAATCAGAGCTGTTTTTACTGATGGTACAGTGAGTGAATGGAGTGAAATTGAAGTGACGTATTAAAGAAATGGTTATGAGGAAAGTTCTACTATTATTTGTTTTGTTTCTAGTGCCGCTCACATTAGTAGTTGGCCAACAAACTACTTATAAAGTTGAATTACAATATAATATTACAAACAGTAATAATACAGGTAGCTGGAATTTTAGTTCAATACCTTACAATGGGACCAATATCCAATTAGGTCCGGCATTAATAAGTGTATACTTCTCTGGGCCAGGCACCAAACAAGTCAATATCAATGAGGTCATTACCTATAGTCGACCCATAACCGATTTTCAATATTTTTCAGGTGGCGGAGCTAGCTGTAATCCATTTGGTCAAGGGCCTCAATTTGCTTCATTTGCTGGTTCTCAATGTTCTTTTGTAGATGTTGGACGTTCAATGTGCCTAAGTATTCAGCCAGGTAGCCTTCCAAATTTGAATAAGCTCTTTCCTCTAGAAGATTTAGTAGGATTAAATCCAGGATCAGGGAACATAGATGGTTGTGGTGGCAAGAACATAACAGTTGGTAGTTACTGTAGGTTTAAGTACAGACTTTATGCTGTTTATCAATCGAATCAAATAGAAATTTTGCCCTACGGAGAA
This sequence comes from uncultured Maribacter sp., assembly GCA_964614665.1. Taxonomy (GTDB): domain Bacteria; phylum Bacteroidota; class Bacteroidia; order Flavobacteriales; family Flavobacteriaceae; genus Maribacter_C. The sequence goes on along the minus strand of CAZTLZ010000099.1, from coordinate 9,159 downwards.
CATGATCGAGTTATCAACATTACAAGAACTGGCAACTTAACTCAAATACCATATGGTCAACCCTTTTCCCTCCAAGTAGAATACGTCAATAATCCTATCAAGCCTGCTGATACTTCTAGTTTACTAACAGGTCAAACTTTTGTTCCGTGTCCACCAGATTTAGATGGAACTGTAAATCAAAATCCGGGCCCTATAACACCAACTTGCGTTGGAGACAGCGATGGAGGTTTTGATGTAACTTTCGACCGTGTTTTAAGGTCAGATGAGAAAATGTCCATCTTCGTCCATCCTGGTACTACTGATCCGACTATAATAGAGTCAAAACAAAATCTTGAAGATTCTGACTTTACAGGACGCACGTATCGGTTTTTAGGCACCAATCTTCCTGCAGGCAGTTACAGAATGAGCTATGTTGTAGGGCCAATAGTGGCGAATGCTTTTCCTACGGTTCCGGGTAGCACGGATGGCTTTTTTACTATTAACGACCCTATACCAGTAACTTTTACTCAATCAACAAATAATGCCAGTTGTGCAGGTACGGCAGATGGTTCAATAACAGTTTCCCCACAAGGAGGAACGGGCCCTTATCAATATCTTTTAACTCCCAATGGTGGTAGCGAAACGACGTATTCGACTAGTCCAATTCTTGCTTTGGCTGACGGTGATTATAGTTTACGAATCAGAGATAGTAATGGCTGTTTTAGTACCCCACAGAATGTTTCCATTCAGGCAACGTCTAGTGAACCAATCCTAAATATGGCCACCACAAGTATAAATCAACTTAATGAAGCTCCCTTGGGTGCAGCTAGTATAACTTTAGGAAATATATCAGGGGGTAATGGCTCGTATACCTATGCCTGGACTAGAAGTCCTGATAGTGGATTTGGTACCGTAACAACCGGTGATTTAACTACCTTAACCGAAGGTGGCGTATACAGTCTGGTTATTACTTCCGGAACTTGCGTATCACAAACATACCAGTTCACTATTAATGACATCCAACCATTAACGGTAGCTTTTTCAACAATAGGCGAAGCCAATTGTGAAGGTGATACGGCAACCATTCAAGCCCAAGGACAAGGAGGAACTGGTGGTTATACCTATTTATGGTCTACTGGTGCTACGACACCATCAATAAATGTCCCTCCAGGAACGTACTCAGTGACAGTTTCGGATGGAAGTGGTACCACCACGAATGATTTTTTTACATTAGATTATGTTGATAGTAATGATGGGTCTGTGATAACAGAACTGCTTTCCGTTTCGATTGCTGGCACTACAAATGTGGTTTGCCGAGGTGACAATACTGGAGCAATAGATTTAACGATAACGGGTGGCACGGGAACTTATGAGGTTTTCTGGGATGGGAGTTTAAATGCATCCACAGAAGATAGAACTGACCTATTAGCTGGCCCGCATTACTATCGCGTGCGAGATGTTATTAATGATTGCATTATAACTAACATTTCGACCCCAATAATGATTAATGAACCTCCACTAGCGTTTGAGGTCTCAGCGACCTCCACCGATGCTACATCGAATGGCGGCAATGACGGTACAATATCACTTACCCTTAGTAACGGCGGAGGCGGATATGGCTATGTGTGGACAAAAGATGGTGCGTCTTTCAGTCTTCCAGCAGGGTCAACTTCTACTGAAATAGTGGGATTACAGGCAGGTGTATATCAAGTCATAATTACAGATACAAATGGTTGTGTTGCCACACTTGCCCAAGCAGAGACTATAGATGAACCAGGCCCACTAGCTTTGCAAGACCCTCAATTTACTATGACCCCAGTAGATTGTTTCGGAGCATCAACAGGCTCCATAACAGCAAGATATAATGGAACCGCCCCATTCACTTTTATTTGGAGAGATAGCGGGAACAACATTTTAAAATCTGGACCAGATGATTTTCTCGACAACCAACCTGCCGGATTTTATACCTACACGGTAGATGATGCTACTACTGCAGTTGCCCTTACAAGTAATACAATTGAAATCACCGAACCTACAAGTTCATTGAGTGCTGGTTTTACACAAACCGAGGTCACCTGTTTTGGTGGTAACGATGGCTCAATAACTGTTACGGCTCTAGGTGGTACATCTCCCTATACCTACGAATTAAACGGAGGAATACCTCAGACTTCTGGCATATTCCCTAACTTGGCCGCCAACAACTATACCGTTCTTATAACTGATGCGAATAACTGTACAGCTACAATTAATCCCGTTTTAGACCCTCCCTCCCAAATTTCATTTGACGATGCAAATGCCGTAACTCCTGTATCATCTCCTGGGGGTTCAGACGGCAGTATTTCAGTAACGGTTCAGGGCGGTGCACAACCCTACTTCTACCGATGGAGCGGCCCTGCTATCTTAGCACCAATAAATACTGCAAATACGACCACTCTTCTTAATTTATCACTAGGCACATATACATTGGAAGTCAGCAATAAAGCCTCGTTTGATATAGACGGTTGTTACTTTACAAGACAGTATACAGTTACAGAACAAGATGCCTTCTCAATCCAATCCTTCGATGGAGCAGATACCTGTTTCGGTCAATCAACCGGCAGCCTTACAGCCACAATTGTGGCTACTGGTCTTGTAACTTTTAACTGGTTTGAAGTAAATGACCCCATCAACCCGATTGCTAGTCAAACAACACTTTTAAGAACTCTGAGCACACAAAACCTAGGCGCAGGAACCTATTACCTAGAAATTGTTGATGCGAATAACGTGACCGTTCGAAGTGTTAATGATATTGCTATCGTTGAATTGGCTGAGGTTTCGGCAACCATTAATGCTATTCCGACTTGTCTTGGTTTAGATACTGGGTCGATTACATTTTCTAATCCTAGCGGCAGTCCCTCCAATACCTACTCCTATAGTATTAACAATGGACTCACATTTCAAGCCAGTCCATTATTTGAAAACTTGGCGGCGGGCAATTATACACCACGTGTAAGTATTGCGGAAAATAATACTTGTGATTTTATAGCGCCAGGAGTTGTTATTGGAACTTCCCCAGGTCTGTTCTATGATGAACCAAATACAACCGTTACTAGAGCAAGTGGCCCAGGAGCAAATGATGGAGCAATAACCGCAGTTTTTATTGGTGGAACACTACCATTAAGTTATTCATGGAGTCATAATGTTCTTGAAACGAACGCTTCCGTAACCGGGTTAACCCAAGGGATATATACGGTAACCGTTACCGACGCGGCTGGCTGTTTCATTTCAGAACCCATTGAAATCACCGAAGTAGGTCCTTTGAGCATATCGAATATTGTTCCTACGAATGTTTTATGTAGAGGGGAAGCAAATGGAAGCATTACCACAACAGTCACTGGGGAAGGAACAATTACCTATTTGTGGACTTTGACTGACGGAAGCCCCGTACCAGTAAGTAATGGCGTTACCACACAAAATATTGATGGTGTACTAGCTGGTAGTTATATTTTGACCGCCACTGATGACAACACGACTTTAACTACAGCACCAATTATTATTGGAGAGCCCGCAACATCGGTGACCATAACCAATATTATTCCAACCGATATTTCTTGTTTCGGTGGTAATGATGGCTCTTTGGAAATTCAAGCAGGGGGCGGAACGGGGCCTTACATGTATTCCATAAATGGTGGTACATATCAAGCTTCTCCCATATTTAACAACCTCATTGCAAATAGCTATTCCGTAAGGGTACAAGATGTGAATACATGTGAATTTATCGAACCCACACCAACGCTACTATTAGAACCGCAAGAATTGAGTTTTATAATCAATGAACAACGGACAGTTACTTCGGCTAACGCTACTGACGGCGCTATTTTTATAACCGTTGAAGGCGGTTCTGGCAGCTATTCTTATAGTTGGACAGGGCCTAATGGATTTTCGTCCACTGATGAGGATATCTTAAATCTTGCTGAAGGAGACTATACGATAACCATTACTGATGACAATTTTGCGATTAGCAATGGTACTGGCTGCAGACTTGTTTCGGCTCCGATTACAATTACCGAACCTGGCCAATTGTTAGCAAGTCTTGACCAAACCATTCTTTTAGAATGCTATGGAGATGATTTTGGGGAAATAACTGCGAATGTACAGGGCGGTGTTACTCCGTATGTCTACGAATGGTTTCAAGTATCCAATGGAAATAATAACTTGTTAGCTGAAGATACCAATATCATTGGCAACCTTTCTGTAGGCACGTACTTTGTTAGAGCAACAGACGCCAATTCTATATCCGTAGATTCAAATCCACTTACCATTACTGCACCTACCGAGATAGAAATAAACGTCGATAATACGACAAATGTGCTTTGTGCCGGCCAGCCGACAGGCGCAATTGACATTACTGTCTCAGGGGGATCGCCTCCATACCAATATTTTTGGAGCAACTCGGCAACGGTACCCAATATCACCGGTCTAGATGCAGGCGAATATATCATAGATGTAGAAGATGCTGCAGGATGTATCGCGCAACGTTCGGTTACGATAACCACACCTGTCGATGGAGTTCAAGTTATAGATGCTACAATAACAAATGTTTCCGTTTATCAGGCTATCGATGGGAGCATTACTTTGGACGTTTCTGGAGGGCTCCCTCCCTACAGTTATTCATGGACTCGCCAATCAGATAATGTAAGTGTAGGAAACGAAGCTACAATTCCGAATTTGGGAGCTGATTCATATTCCGTTTCAATTTCTGATTCGAACGGATGTACTATCTCAGAAATCTATGAAGTAACCCAACCTGATATTATTGAGGAAACGATCATTCAGCCATCGTGCTCAGGAGAATCAGATGGAAGTATAAGTGTTTTGGCAAATCAAGGCAATGGTGCATTCACCTATCTCTGGAACAACGGGGCAACGGAAAACAGTATTGACAACCTTCCTGCTGGAAACTATACAGTAACGGTTACGGGATTTGCAGACGGACCTGAAACTAGAACATATCTTTTAGAAAATCCGATTCCTTTAGAAGTTAATTTAGGAATAGACCGCGTACTTTGTGCGAATCAAACTTTAGATCTTGATGCCACGGTTGATGATGAAACGGCCACCTACTCTTGGAACTCGGACAATGGGTTTACAAGTTCTGAACCCAATGTAGTACTCAGCGAGACCGGCAATTACGTGGTGACCGTTCAGTCTCAGACCGGCTGTACAACTCAGGGTTCCATCTTCATTAATGTAAGCACTGATGAAATTGACGCCGAATTCGCCATGTCAAGTCAGGCCTTCGTCGGAGAAACAGTTATCGCAGTAGATCTTAGTTTCCCTTTACCAGAAGGAATAGAATGGATTGTTCCTATTGGAGCAAGTATTGTCTCACAAGATAAAGATGCCGTTGAGTTTTCCTTTGCTGAAGCGGGTGAATATGATATTACGGTTATTACTTCAAATGGGGACTGTATCGCTCAAAAGACCAAAAAGCTTTTGGTCGTTGCTAAGGACGGTTTGATACAAGAAGAAGATTCTAAAAACGGGCAAAAAGTAGTCGAAGAGTTTATAGTATATCCTAATCCGACCGATGGTAAATTTACCACAGACATTAATTTGACCGAACGTGGTGATGTCAGTGTCAAGGTCTTTAGCTTTGCCAACAATGCGTTAATGGTATCGCAAAAAGAACGAGGAGAATCAAACTATAGCATTCCATTTGATATTTCGGGAATGCCATCAGGAGTTTATGCCGTGTTGTTAGAAACACCTTTCGGAACTTCCCTCAGAAAAATAGTAGTTAGATAAACCCAGGGCTTTTGGTATATTAGCTCTCGTAATTCGACTACTATGAAAATACATTATTTTACGATTCTATTATTCGTTACATCTTTAGGTTTTTCCCAAACCAACACTTATGAAATATCCTTTGAGAATGCCGTTCATCATGAGGCAACGATAAAAGTGAACTTTCCTAAGATTGAATCTGATACATTGACAGTACGCATGAGTAGAACATCCCCTGGTCGCTATGCACTTCATGAATTTGCAAAAAATGTATATGATTTCCAAGCAAAAGATAGTCAGGGTAAACTATTAAAAGTTTTAAGACCAAATCCTTATGCCTGGGAAATTGTGGGGCATGATGGCGAGGTCACAGTTAGCTATACTCTTTTTGCGAATCGAGGAGATGGCACTTACTCTCAAATCGACGAAACACATGCACATTTGAATATTCCTGCTACTTTTATGTATGCTCCTGTCTATGCTTCTCGAGCCATTGAGGTGAATTTCAAGGTACGTGAAGACCTTAATTGGAAAGTAGCGACTCAGCTACCTTTGATTTCTGACACAAAATATTCCGCTCCTGATTTATATTATTTTATGGACTCCCCAACAGAAATAAGTAATTATCATCTAAAAGAATTTGAAGTTGAAAAACAAACCATTCAATTGGCACTACATCATAATGGTACTCAAGAGGAAACAGACACCTATTTCGAAAGCGTTAAAAAAATCGTCTTAGCCGAAAAGGAAGTATATGGAGAGCTCCCTGAATTTGATTTTGGAAACTACACCTTTCTTGCCTGTTATATTCCCAATGCATCAGGCGACGGAATGGAACATCGCAATTCCACCATACTGACCAACACAAGAAGTTTAGCGGATGGTGGAATGGAACGTAATCTGGGAACAGTATCCCATGAATTCTTTCATGCTTGGAATGTAGAACGCATTCGCCCTAAATCATTGGAGCCCTTTGATTTTGAAGCGGCAAATATGAGTGGTGAACTTTGGTTCGCCGAAGGGTTTACAAGTTACTATACCAATCTTATTTTGTGCAGAGCCGGACTCATCACACCTGAAAAATATATCGAGGGACTTACAGGTACCTTTAATTACGTTTGGAATTCACCGGCAAGACAATTCTTCAACCCCATTGAAATGAGTTACCAAGCACCTTTTGTTGATGCCGCTACTTCCGTTGATCCCGTTAACCGAAGCAATACGTTTATTTCCTATTATTCTTATGGAAGTATGCTGGGCCTGGCATTGGATTTATCGCTTAGGGAACAAGGATTAAACTTAGACGACTATATGAAAATGGTTTGGCAAATGTACGGACAAGATGAAAAGAACTATTTAATTGACGACCTTCACAAAACGCTCAACGAATTTGCCGGCAGGGATTTTGGAGATAATTTTTTCAACAACTTCATTTTCAAAAGCAAAATACCGAACTACGAATCATTGTTCAATTCAGTGGGTGTCTCACTGGTCAGGAAATCCGAAACCCCTTATTTCGGCTCAAGGGTAACCTTCAATGCCAAAAATCAAGCGGTTATTCAAAGTAATCTAAAAATTGGAAGCCCTGCTTACAAAGCCGGGTTGGATAAAGGAGATATAATCACGGCCATCAATGGAACTACTTTCAAAAATGATGCTTCTTTTGGTGATTTTATCAAAGCCTTCAAAGTTGGGGATACTTTAAAAATCGTTTTTGAAAGGTTCGGCGTTGAAAAATCTACATCCTTGGTTTTAGAAGAGAATCCCAATTACCTTATTTTTCTAAATGAGAAAAAAGGACCACTTCCTTCAGAGCAAGTTTTGAAAAAAAGAAAAGCTTGGCTTAAATCAGAGTAGTTATTTCTCATGCCTTCAAACCATTTCATATTCAAAAGAGCTACTTCAGATAATGAGCTTCGCCAAATTTTGGAATTACAAAAAACAAATTCAAAGACTGCATTATCTAAAAGTGACCGTACCAATGAAGGTTTTATAACGGTTATTCATGATTTCAAGGTCTTAAAGAAAATGAACAAGGCCAGCCCCCACGTTATCGTCAAAGATGACACCCTGATTGTAGGGTATGCCCTGGTCATGTTACGTTCTTTCAAATATAAAATACCTGTTTTGACATCAATGTTCGAAGCTGCCGATGAAGTACTTAGCACTAAGAATTATGTCGCTATGGGTCAGATATGTATTGCTCAACCTTATCGTAAAAAAGGGCTATTCAAAAAAATATATAACTATTATAGAACAGAACTAGAAAGTGATTTCGACTGTTTGGTGACCGAAGTCGCAACCTCAAATACAAGATCACTTGGAGCTCATAAAAGCGTGGGATTTAAAGTTATTAAAACTAAAATCAACGATGGGGTTTCGTGGGAGTTGATGAATTGGGACTGGAACTAATCATTTTATGAACCTATTCGGACACCATAAACTCAAAATTCGGCGGATTATCAGTAAATAGATGTTGAATACTAATTTGCACCTTATCCTCGGAATAACCACTACTTCGTAAGCTATAAAAGTCTAAATCTAATTGAAAGCTTCCCGTTTCCACTAGTATAAGACCTACCCTTGATTCATAAAGCGTTTTTTCTTGGTTTAAGTCTGCCGAAGCTCCCCCAAATCCAGTTACAGTTCCTTTTTCTGTAAAAATAAATTCATCAGCAACATCAATATACCTAAATCCACCCGCTTGTTCAGAGAATTTATTTAAACTAAAATCATAGAAAAAAGAATCTGCGCCTGAACTTTCAAAAATGTCAAGCTTATTATCAAATCCCGCTTCATCCAAATATCTACTAAAATTCAACTCAAAAAATATGGTATCACCAACAACATAATTTTGATTATTCTCAAAAACTATGGCATCTTGAATTTCAAGATTTATATAGCTACTATCATCATCATAATGACACCCTAGGAAAATGGCACAAAGAACAATGAAAACTACTATAAATATTTTTTTCATCTTTAACTATTTTATAAACGATAACCTATCTTGATTCCTGCGCGAACAGGTGCGCCAGTAAGCACAATAAAATCGGTCTGAAAATTTGTTCGAAATCCAATTTGAGCCTCTAGAACCAGCCTCTTTTCCTTTAGCAGAAAACGATACCCGTAACCAAACCCCAAGCCCCCAAGGGTTAATAATCTGTTTTCCCTATTATAAACACCAAAGCCCTCCGGATTGGTCGACCGAAGAAATCTACCCGACTCCTCTATTCTACTTAAAGATCCAAAAAGTTCAAGAAAATGACTTTTATTCTGTACCCCTTGAAAATATACACGTATGAAGGGTGTAACTTCATAATTTATATCAAACTTAGTACCGTAACTTGATGTAGTTGAGCTTAATTCGTTAAAAGAATTTCCGTAAATGGCGCCACCGAGACCTATTGCCCA